>JAFATZ010000399.1 GCA_019243675.1 Ktedonobacteraceae bacterium
TCCCTTTTCCTTGTACGCCTGATCAGTCATGTTGAAGGGAAACGTGCCACTTTCACCATCAATCGTGAGGATGATCCCGACCACGTCTTTACATCGGTCGAATTGGCACAAGAGAGTCGGCCACAACGCACTGTCAGTATGGCAGCAATTTATAAGGAAAGTGATTTGCTGCACGATGAATTAGAAATTACCGGCCATGACTATCTTTATGAGGAAACTCTGCGAGAGACGTTCGCCCTGCTAGACTAGGAGTGGCTGTCCCTTTGCACCCAACTTATTTAGGAGATACTTATGCATATCGCAGTCTACCCAGATACGGATATACTGAGTTGCGAGGCAGCTCAGTATATTATACGTATTGCTCAGGAGTCCATCAGTACGCATGGAAACTTCATGATCGCCCTCTCGGGTGGTTCGACCCCCAAGAAGCTCTATAGCCTGCTGGGTGACGAGCCGTATCGTAGCCAGATGAATTGGTCACTGGTCGATATCTTTTGGTCGGATGAACGCTGCGTTCCTGCGGATAACGAAGAGAGCAACTACCATATGGCACAACAGGTGCTTCTTAGCAAGATACCTGTCACAGCAGAGCAAATACACCGCATGCCTGCCGATCAAGCCGATGGTGATGCAGCCTCTCTCGCCTACACGCTCGATATGCAGCGTGCTTTCGCTACTGACGGCATTCCCAGTTTCGACCTGATCCAACTCGGCATGGGACCGGAGGGGCATACTGCCTCGCTCTTCCCGCATCAGTCTGCGCTGCATGAACAACAGCGCCTCGTGATGCCTGTTACCGTTCCTAAGCCACCTCCAGCGCGCCTTACTTTTACCCCGCGCATTCTCAACGCTGCAAGGCACGTTCTCTTTTTAGTGACGGGTACAGAAAAAGCAGAGGCACTCCAGGCCGTTCTTGAGGGAAGTTATCAGCCTGATGAGTACCCAGCTCAGTTGCTACAATCGGCAAGGGGCGAAGTAACCTGGATGCTTGATGAGGCTGCAGCAAGCAAATTAGGCGAAAGGAAAGAAGAGAAATGACGATTGGACTTGTTCCATCAGTACTATCAGCCGACTTCACGTGCCTGGGTGATCAGGTGCGTGATGCCGAGGCTGCAGGTGCCCAACGTATCCAGATCGATGTGATGGATGGCCACTTTGTACCTAATATCACGATGGGTCCCCTGGTCGTGCAGGCAGTGCGCCGTTGTATCAGTTTGCCGCTAGAAGCGCATCTGATGATTACAAACCCGCAGGACTATATTGAAGCATTCGCCAAAGCTGGAGCCGATGTGATCATCGTACACCAGGAGGTTTGTCCCCACCTGCACCGTGTGACCCAGCAAATCAAAGCCACGGGCAAGATGGCTGGGGTAGCACTTAATCCTTCTACTCCCATCTTTCTGCTGGAAGATATGCTTTCGCTGCTTGATCTGGTGCTCATTATGACGGTCAATCCAGGCTTTGGAGGACAAGATTTTATTATGGAAACTGTCCCGAAAATCGACCGCCTTTCTAGCATAGTGAAGGAGCGCAACCTCCACTGCGATATCGAGGTCGATGGCGGTATTCAGGAGGCCACCGCTCCTTTAGTAGTACAAGCTGGAGCTAACCTGCTCGTCGCTGGCTCAGCCATTTATAATGATAAAGAGAGCGTTCAGCAAGCAATGGATAGGATCAGACGCGCTATCCAATAATCGTACGTAGCGAGAGGTAGTAAGAGTCATGCTCCTACCACCTCTCTGCCTTACGGTTGTAGCATGACGAATAAGACCACGCCTCCTCCAATCAACATGAGCAGACTACAGACAAAAATAATAAGAGCGAAACGGTAATGACTAAGAGATGATACTGAGTGCGAGGGCTTTCCTGCTGCGCGCCACTCTGGGCGCACAGGCAACTCACGTTTCGCAGTTAAGGTCTGCAACCCACCGATGGCGAGATCCCATGAATGCGTTGCGAAATCAAGAGCATGCTCATGAGTGTCCAGCAGCCTAGGCGCAGCTTCAGATGAGGAGGGGGCCACCGATACAGGAGGAGGCGAAGAGGTGGGGAAAGCTGTCGAGTGTGAGTGGGTGGGTGGGAGTATAAGTTGTCTGCGCGGTAGAGGTCGCTGGGACCCAGCATCAGATGTTGGTAACATCATAGCTTTTCTCCACTAGAGCACGTAATGACCAACTGCATCATCAAGGGACACTATACAACGTACGCACTATAATTTTTCTTCCCTGTTTTTAATTGTAATCATCTCACAGGATTGCGCAAGAGAACTATGACTAATGGGTAATATGCCAATAATGGAAAGAGATTTGAAAAAGGCTGTGTATTGCCTTGCATTCAGACAAGGTTTTTGGTATAATAAAAAGTATCGAGTGGGGATATGCTTACATTCAGGTACATATGTGTTTTTACTATGGTTCGCCTGCTTGCGAGTGTTGTTTCGTATCATTGTTCTATAGCGTAATACGTGGTTATACTCTCCATAGAAGCAGCGGCAAGAGTTCGAACGAGACAGAAACGATCATCGCCTAAGCAACCTCTCCCGATAAGCCTAAACCCAAAGGCCTGCTCCCCAAGGTTCTGATTAAGGATATTTCTCATTTTCAGGAACATTGCACACAATGAGACTAACCGTTTAAATAGGACAACAGGGAGCACCCAAAGTAAAGGCAAAAACCGTGGATCGAAGGGGGTTTTTACCCATGCAAGCAAAACAGCACAGCGACCTTTCGACAATGCCGACGGCAAATCTCAAGAGCGGGCGGGTACAGACGATGATTGAAGAACATGATACAATGGGCCACAGCAATACGCACGAAGAAGCAGAGGACCTCAATCGCAATGAAATGGAAGCGTTGCTCAATCAAGCTTCAAACCCCATTAACATAAAGCGAGGCGATGTGGTCGAGGGAGTGATCGTACGCATTGACCAGGACGAGATCCTGGTGGACATTGGCCTGAAGTCCGAAGGGGTCCTGTCTACCAAAGAACTTCCTGCCACAGGCTACGGCTCGTTCCAAGAACTGCATCTCAATGACACGGTCCTGGTCTATGTCATCCAACCCGAATCCTCAGAAGGCCATGCTGTGCTCTCACTTAAACGAGCCAATACCGAACGGCAGTGGCGCATTGCCGAAGAGCAGTATAAGCACGGAGAACTGCTCAAGGCCAAGGTCATCGACCACAACAAAGGGGGCTTGATTGTGGATGTGGCAGGCATTCGTGGCTTTGTGCCTATTTCCCAAATCCTCAATCTCAAGCGTGAAGAGGTCGCCTCCGGCGGTGAGAACCAGGAGACCGCTAGCAAGTTGCAGAGTATGAAAGACAAAGAACTGCAGCTCAAGATCATTGAGATTAACCGTGCCCGCAATCGCTTGATCCTCTCAGAGCGGCTGGCCGTGCAGGAATGGCGTCAGCGTCGCCGCGAAGAACTCCTCGATGAACTCAAGCCAGGGGAGGTACGCAAAGGAGTGGTCAGCAATCTGGCCAACTTCGGGGCTTTTGTGGACTTGGGAGGGGCAGATGGTCTGGTCCATATCAGCCAACTGGCCTGGAGTCGGGTCAACCATCCCAATGAGGTGCTGCGTGTCGGCCAAGAGGTGGAGGTGCAAGTGCTCAGTGTCGATAAAGAGAAGAAGAAGATTGCTCTGTCCATCAAACGAGCCGAGGTGGACCCCTGGACGACAGTAGAACAACGCTACACTCCTGGGCAGGTGGTCACTGGCGTGGTTACCAAGATTGCCCCCTTTGGGGCGTTCGCCCGTATTGAGGATGGCATCGAAGGACTGATTCATCTCTCGGAGGTGCCCTCTGGCACCGATGTGAAGACCCTATTGCACGAAGGAGCGCAGTTGCAATTGCGCATTCTGCGCATCGATGCTGAGCGTCGTCGTCTTGGCCTGAGTCTACGCCAACATGATGAGCCAGAGGAGCAGTCCAGCACGAGTACAGAAGATACTTCCAAAGCAGAGCAGCGTGCAGTAGAAGACAAACATTCCTCGCTCAGCGATACGCCCTCCTTGGAGGCAACGCCTGCTGGGCAGGAGTCTACTCATGCGAAACGCAGCGAAGGCAAAAACGAGCGCCGTGAGCGCGAACGTGCTCCTGCTGAAAATCCCCTGCTGGCCAACATTCCAGCAAACGACGTGGGGGAGATGACGGCTATGGCTGAGGCATTCCGCGCAGCCGCACGCCAGCGATCTTCTAAAGATGACACTGACGGTTCGGAAGAATAATTCTTTGGCTTTGCAATTCTCGCACACATGCGCGCCACTCGCCGCGCCCTCTGCATACAAAGATGGAAGTGGTGCTGGAGCGGGCGACGCCCACACCAGCACCACTTCCATTTAAAATATCGGGGCGGGGAGCTTTGCAATGAGAATTGGAAAGCCCTTCCTCTTCTCTTTTTCTTGACGCTCTATGCAGCGTGTTGTAAGATAATACAAGAAGTCTACTCCAACAACTGTTATCCTTGACGCTGTCTAGCGTGTGTTGTATTATGGAGTACGCTGTTTACCTGAGCGACACAGAGGGATCGGTTCCACCCTCTGCTACTGAAAGGGGGGTGACAAACAGGTGAACGACAGAGATAGGTTTGACAAATTTACAGAACGTGCTAGGAAAGTTCTTAGCTTAGCACAAGAGGAAGCACAGCGCTTCCAGCACAACTATATTGGTACGGAACATCTCTTGCTGGGTCTTGTACGCGAAGGCGAGGGTGTTGCAGCCAAAGTTCTTGCAAATCTCGGTGTTGAACTGAACAAGGTTCGTAGCGCCGTTGAATTTATCATTGGACGCGGAGACCGCATCGTTCTCGGAGAGATCGGGCTTACCCCGCGTGCCAAGAAGGTGATTGAGCTTGCTGTCGACGAGGCCCGCCGCCTGAATCACCATTATATTGGAACGGAACATCTCTTGCTGGGACTGGTACGTGAGGGTGAAGGTATCGCAGCAGGGGTACTTGAAAGCTTGGGTGTCAACCTTGAAAAGGTACGCACACAAACCATCCAGGTGTTGAGTCAATCAGGTGCGCCTCACGAGCGAGACGCAAAGCACTCGAAGACCCCCACTATCGATCAAATGGGTGTTGACCTTACCGCCGATGCCCGCGCAGGTAAACTTGATCCCATTATCGGCCGTCATCAAGAGATCGAACGCGTGATCCAAATACTTTCCCGTCGTAATAAAAATAATCCCGCACTCATCGGTGAACCGGGGGTGGGCAAGACTGCTATCGTTGAAGGTTTGGCCCAGCGTCTCATTGCCGGTGAGGTTCCCGAGTCTATTGCCGGTAAGCGTCTCTTGACCTTGGACGTCGGTTCATTGGTGGCAGGCACCAAATATCGCGGTGAGTTTGAGGAGCGCCTCAAGAAGATCATTGAGGAGATCCGCAATAGCAGAGACTGTATTATCTTCATCGACGAAGTACATACCCTGGTTGGTGCAGGTGCCGCCGAGGGTGCAGTTGATGCCGCCAACATTTTGAAACCAGCTCTTTCCCGCGGTGAATTGCAGTGCATCGGTGCCACCACTCTTGATGAGTACCGCAAATATATTGAGCGCGACGCTGCTTTACAACGCCGCTTCCAAGAGGTTATCGTTCGCGAACCTAGTATTGAGGAGACAATAGAGATCCTTAAGGGTATTCGTGAACGCTACGAACAGCACCACCGTCTAACTATCACCGATGATGCGATCAGGGCTGCCACTGAGATGGCGGGTCGTTATATCACAGACCGCTTTATGCCTGACAAGGCCATTGACTTGATTGACGAAGCAGCAAGTCGTGTGCGTATGCAGAACTCGCTTGCCCCTCTCAACCTCAAGGAGGCCATGAAAGGGCTGGAGTCTGTGCTACGTGAAAAAGAGGCAGCAATCCAGCAGCAAGAGTACGAGTTAGCTGCTGAACTGCGAGACCGCGAAGTGAAACTGCGTGATCGCATTGCCAAACTGGAGTCTGGTTGGCACCGTGAGCGTGGTACTGATAAACCCACTGTCGGCGAAGAGGAAATTGCTCAGATTGTCTCGATGTGGACAGGTATCCCAGTGATGCGTATTGCCCAGGAAGAGTCACAGCGACTTCTTCAAATGGAAGATGCGCTTCATGCACGCGTTATCGGTCAAAACGAGGCTATCGAAAAGATTGCACGCGCCGTGCGTCGCGCACGTGCGGGCTTGAAAGATCCCAAACGTCCTATCGGCTCCTTCATTTTTATGGGACCAACAGGTGTCGGTAAGACAGAGCTTGCACGTGCGCTAGCGGAGTTCATGTTCGGCAGTGAGGAAGCTCTCATCAAGATCGACATGTCCGAGTTCATGGAGCGTCATGCAGCCGCACGTTTGGTTGGCGCACCTCCCGGCTATGTCGGCTATGAAGATGGCGGTCAGCTCACTGAGGCAGTACGCCGCAAGTCCTATAGCGTGATCCTGCTCGACGAAATTGAGAAGGCGCACCCCGACGTCTTTAATATGCTGCTGCAAATTCTTGAAGACGGCAAATTGACAGACGCCAAAGGGCGCACGGTGGACTTCCGTAATACCATTGTCATCATGACCTCGAACGTCGGTGCGGCTCTACTCAACAAAGAGGCATCCATCGGCTTCAAA
Organism: Ktedonobacteraceae bacterium; assembly: GCA_019243675.1. Lineage (GTDB taxonomy): Bacteria > Chloroflexota > Ktedonobacteria > Ktedonobacterales > Ktedonobacteraceae > JAFATZ01. Next base: position 6,604 of record JAFATZ010000399.1, read on the forward strand.
CAGTCGAAGGATAAGCAGAAGGCTGATCAGAGCGAGTACGAGGCCATGAAGAGCAAAGTGCTTGGCGAACTGAAGAACACCTTCAAGCCTGAGTTCTTGAATCGTATCGACGAAGTGGTGGTTTTCCATTCGCTACGCATGGAAGAGATGTACTCTATTGTCGACCTGTTGCTCAATCGCGTTCGTACCCAGTTGACAGAGCAGCAGATTGAACTGGTCACACCGCAGGCCTCAAAGGACTTTTTGATCGAGAAAGGCTTCGATCCTCAGTATGGTGCCCGTCCACTGCGCCGCACCATCCAGCGTATGGTCGAAGACCCTCTGGCAGAAGGGCTCCTGCAAGGCAAATTCCATCCAGATGACCTCATTGAGTTAGTCCTAGAAGATGGCGAGTTGCTGCTACAGGTTCGTAACCGTATTGAACAGCTTCCTGCACCAGCAATGCCTCAAGCAGCCCTTTCAGGCAGCGGTGAAGGTGACAATAGTTAATATCCTTGGTAATTAAAGTTGTTGTGTTTTGTCCAATGCTTTTTAGCTTACACAAAACACAACAACTTTAATTTACGCAATCTATTAGGCACTTAATGGCTAAACTGCGCACGAAATACGTCTGTCAACGGTGTGGTGGTGAACATACTAAGTGGATGGGAAAATGCCCCGATTGCGATGCATGGAATACTCTTGAGGAGACGAAGGAGACTCCTCAAAGTTCATTACAGCAACGACGTCATGGGTCTACTTCCCTGGCTCAAGGAACTCAGATTCCCGTCATGCTCCCTCAAGTTCAGCCGCTCACCCAATATCGTATCTCTGCTGGCTACTCCGAGATAGATCGCGTTCTCGGTGGTGGACTCGTGGCAGGCTCGTTGATTCTCATCGGCGGCGAACCCGGTATTGGTAAGTCTACACTTTTGCTCCAGGTATCTGGCGCGATAGCTAGAGATACTGGCCCTGTTCTCTATGTGTCGGGCGAAGAGTCCATAGAACAGGTGAAAATGCGTGCCGAACGCTTGGGCATTCAGGGAGAACGACTCTATCTGTTAGCAACTATTGAGCTTGACACCATTTGCGAGTCAGTAACACAGCTTAAACCTGCACTTGTGATTGTTGACTCTATTCAAACTGTTTTCTCTCACCACTTGACAGCAGCACCAGGAAGTATCAGTCAGGTGCGTGAATGTACGCTACAATTCATGCAATTAGCCAAGTGTACTCATATTCCGTTCTTTATCATTGGACACGTCACCAAAGAAGGGACCGTTGCTGGTCCTAAGGCTCTTGAGCACATCGCCGATGCCGTTCTCTACCTCGAAGGTGAACGTTTTCACTCCTACCGCTTGTTGCGCGGTGTAAAGAATCGCTTCGGCCCTACTCACGAAGTAGGTGTTTTCGAGATGCATGGCGAGGGATTAGTAGAGGTAGCCAATCCCTCAGCCGTTTTTCTTGCTGATCGGGTCGCCAATGCTACCGGCTCTGCAGTGGTGGTAAGTATGGAGGGCACACGCCCTCTACTGGTGGAAGTACAAGCCCTAGTCACGCCCAGTAATTTCGGTACTGCACGCTGTACCACCAATGGTATTGAGTACAATCGTCTCGTCATGCTACTCGCCGTACTTACTAAGCGGGTCGGCCTTGCTGTGGGTAACCATGATGTCTATGCCAACGTGATTGGAGGCTTTACCCTGCAAGAACCTGCTGTTGATCTTGGTGTTGCCGCCGCGATAGCCTCTAGTTACCGCGAGAAACACATTGCGCCCGATATGACGCTCATTGGAGAAGTTGGTCTCTCTGGCGAACTACGAGCCGTCAGTCGCCTAGCACTACGCGTACGCGAAGCCGCTAAACTTGGCTTCAAACGTTGCATCGTGCCCAGCGCTGGACGAGGCCATAAGGTCCGCGAAGATGTAGTGGATGCAGGATTCCCCAATGACTTTCAAGTACTTACCGCTAGTTCACTTGCGGTTGCCTTAGAAATTGCTTTACACTAGTAATGAAGACTTTGTAGTGGTATCTGGAGGTTTGTACTCACAGACACCACCACACAATCTCTACAGTTGATTCTTATGCAGGAAAGGTATATAATGCGCGTTCGTAGAGATTTTCTGGCACGGGTGCTGGTTTTGTACAGCAGGCTAGGCGACAATTCTTTGCTATTATCATTTTTATTATCATCACTGTCCTTGCCTGCCGACTTCACCTCACGTCCTTCTTTACGCGCTTTATGCACCTTAGTGATATACTACTTTTGGAGGATGCAGGGATGTTCGCGCACAAAGCTGCCCGTATTATTGGGAGTATTGTCGCAATCGGCACCGCCGCCGGTTACTTCTTTTTTCATCGCACAACGCCGCTACGGTTTGAATGGACTATTGGCATTATCATTGCCAGTAGCATCATAGCGTTTTTCATTACACCCTACGTCACGATTGTTCCCTATATTTGGGTACGAGACAAAATTCGTGGCGCAGCCATTAGCGACCTCTTGTGGGCTGCTATTGGGCTTATGGTTGGACTAGTCATTTCTGCGCTTCTGGCTATCCCTCTTGCCAACTTGCCTGAAATCTGGGGGCGCGTCCTTCCCTTCGTTGGAGCCTTGCTCTTCGGCTATCTCGGTGTCATGATCGCCGTCATGCGTAAAGGCGACATCGCACACCTGCTGCAGAATGCCCTCGCTAGACGTAACCGAGAACGCGATGACGACCGCGATCGTGACCGCCCTGAACGCACTAAAGAGCGAGGAGAGAGCCGCGACAAAGAGAGACATGTGGTAGCAGCACCATCACAGCAGTTGTTACTTGATACTAGCACTATCATCGACGGACGCATCGCCGATATTGGTCAGACTGGGTTTATCACTGGCACGCTCACCATCCCGCGCTTTGTGCTCAACGAACTGCAGCGTATCGCCGATTCCTCCGATGCGATGCGCCGCAATCGCGGGCGTCGTGGGCTGGAAATACTCAACCGTTTACAGAAAGATGCCACTGTTCCCATTGAGATCATTGACGCAGATATAGAAAGCATTGTAGAAGTCGACGGTAAGCTTGTCAAGATGGCAAGAAACTTGCATTGCCCGATCATTACCAACGACTTCAACTTGAATCGGGTTGCGGAATTACAGGGTGTCAAGGTGCTCAATATCAATGAGCTTGCAAATGCCATCAAGCCCGTCCTCTTGCCTGGCGAAGACATGTCTATCAAGATTATACAGGAGGGAAAAGAACCTGGACAGGGCGTAGGTTATCTAGATGATGGCACGATGATCGTCGTAGAGAACGGCAAACAGTTCATGAATACGATGATTGAGATTACGGTTACGCGTGTGTTACAAACCGTTGCGGGCCGCATGATCTTTGCTCATCCTAAACACAGCAATAATAACTCAGCAAACACTATGTCGTCCCCTTCCTCGTCATCAAACAAGCAGAGATAGGTGTAAGATGAGGGGAGCAGCCGCCATTATCCTCGCTAACGAGGCTAGTGGCCATAATACACTTTGGTCGCCGTTAGCTGGGCGTGTCACTCTGGCACGCACCATCGACGTATTTCAAGCCTCGCCATTGATTGAGACCATTATACTAGTGACAAACGCAGAGCACATGGCAGAGGTAGATATGTGGTGCGAGTATGAGCGTTGGCATAAACTTGTCGCGGTTGTTGCCGGGGGCATTGGCCGACAAGACGCTGTTCGTGTCGGTCTTGATAGGCTCGCACACGTCAACCCTGTCTGCCGTTGGGTGATGATTCACGATGGCGCACGTCCATTTGTGACGGCAACTCTACTAGAAGAGGGGCTAAAAGCTGGAACAGCACATCTGGTGGTAAGCGCGGCTGTTCCAGTGAAAGATACTATTAAGGAGGTGCAAAAGGGACACATACGTGCCACTTTTGACCGTTCGCAACTCTGGACGCTACAAACTCCCCAGGTCTTCTCCTTTCCACTGCTCTATCAAGCACACTACAGCCCCTTTGCGCAAGAAGATGTAGCCGACGATGTTGCTCTTCTACGGCGCATGGGACAGCGCGTCACTCTTTATAGCGGTTCATATACAAATATCAAAATCATGACACAACAAGACATACTACTCGCGGAAGCATTGCTAGAAGGACAGATAGTATGACAATGCGCATTGGCTCCGGCTACGATGTTCACGCTTTTGCTCACGGTCGCCCACTCGTGCTAGGGGGAGTACACATTCCTTACGACTATGGTCTCTCCGGCCACTCAGACGCCGATGTCGTCTTTCACGCAGTCGTTGACGCACTCCTGGGAGCTGCTGCCCTCGGCGACATAGGCACCCATTTTCCTTCTCACGATACCCGTTGGAAAGACCAGCCTAGTAAAGTTTTCCTTGATTACACCTATGATCTATTATGTCAACACGAATGGCGCATTAGCAATATCGACGCTACCATCGTCGCCGAGCGTCCTCGGCTGGCCCCTTACATACAACCTATGCGTACCCACTTGGCCGAGCACCTCCGTCTAGGGTATGAACAGGTGAGCGTTAAAGCAACGACTACCGATGGACTTGGTTTTACTGGTCGTCATGAAGGGATTGCGTGCTATGCGGTGGCTCTGATTGTTCGTAAATGAAAACTCCAGCCATCACCGCTCATTACAAGTTCCCTCTAGCACCTCACTTAACGCTGCTTCTGCCTTGCCATAGTTAAGCGTCTGTTGATGCATATATCGCTTGAGGGCAGAGATACGCTCAAGGCGTCGGTTGTGTCCGTGTTCTCTAGCATAAGTGGCTACTTCAACTGCCAAAGGCATCCCAGTACTTATATCACCGACACGCAGCAAGATTTCAGCGCGTGCAAGCTTGAGTAGCATTTCTACAGACTTGGTGAAGGGTTGCACTTTTTCCGCACGTTCCACATAATCGAGTGCCTCTTGTGTCCTGCCTAAGGTTCCATAGCTACTTGCATACTCCTCATAGACATAAGCGAGGCGAAAATCCCTCATCCGATGGCCCGCTACATGAGCCAATACCTCTGCCTCCTTCATAGCAGCCTCAAACTCATCTAGTCTATTAGCTCGGAGATAGCAGCGCGCTAAGAATTGCAGCATGTTTCCACGTGCCGCTTCGTCTGCCGATGGGGTCGTCTCACATGCCCCTTCAAGCAAGACAAGCGCACGTGGGATATCTCCCTTGCGGCGTTGCATATCACCTTGGTAGGTCAGAGAGAGATTGATCAACGTCTCGTCTTTCAGTTGGCGTGCAAAGTATTCCATTTGTTGGTAATAATAGACGGCCTGTCCGACGTTATCACTTCTCACGCTTAAAGATGTTGCCTTGGCTATGGCATGATACAGACGAGCGAATGTGCAAAGGAATGTAGCATCTTGTGTTCTCGCTACAAACTGATGAGTTACTTGTTGTAGTAGTTTCTCAGCAATGGCGTGCCCCTCACTAATACGTGCTTCGTCAATGAGGAACCAGATAGTATCAATGGTAGTGTTGATCTGCTCAAGCGTCAGAGGAATGTAGAGAGAAGGCGATATGCCTAAATGCTCGTAGGGAATTGCCAGGCGGTCAGCAATCGCTCTCAAGTGGCCTGGGTCTTTGACTGACGTTTCGTTATTTTCCCACCGCCGTATTTGTCGCGGGTCTTCATCTAGAAGGGCTGCCAAGTCTTCTTGGGTCAATTTGTAGGTCTCTCGATACGTTTTCAGTACTTTGGCTAAGGTTGATGGAGGTCGGCGCTTTGGCTCTTTTGCTGGCATAGTGTCCTCTTCAGGGAGTGTGATCTACAAGAATAGGCAAAACAAGTCCTTCACTTTTTTGCTGGTCTCATCAATAATAGTAGCAGGGCTAGTCGTGAATTTTGAACTGTTCTGGGACACTTTCATGACAGCCCATACACGCTACACGTTTTCATGGATGAAAAAGCGTTTTGCAACTAGAGTTCATTATAGTTTGCTAAAGTGGATTTGACAACCATATTAAGAAAGGATGGACTATCTTGACCACAGGGAAGGTGGGACAGTTCAGGCAACAGCAAGCGTTACAACAGGTGCCCAACGGCAAGCGTATTCTGGTCATTGAGCCTTCACGCACCATACGAGGATTTTTAGCCGTCTATCTGCAAGAGGCTGGGCATCAGCTCATCATGTTTGAGGACTATCAAACCCCAGCTCAGATGCTCCCTGCTTTTCAGGCACAGCCGCCCGAATTGGCTTTCGTTGCCCTGCGCACTACTCGGGCCGAGAGCTTTCGTATTATCGATCTGCTGAGGCGACAGTTCACACACATGACGCTTATTATTATGATGGCTCAAGAGGAGAGCAGAGAGTACGCTGTACAACGCCTGCTAGACACGGCTCAAGCAGTCCCGTTGCTCAAGCCGTTTCGCATAAAGGATGTGTTTAGCTTGATTGCTGCTGCTGGACAAGCAACTTATATGCTATCAGGTACACGAAGCACAGATAGGCAGGAGCGAGCATGAAGCAGCGTCATGTAGAAGATTTGCCACACATCCCGATCAACCCACAGAACGATATCCCTGTGCTTGACCATGCCATTAAGCAGTATCTCACGTCGCTGTGTGGGCGTGCCTTGTCTCAGGAACAGAAGGCCCAAATCCTGGTACTCCAGAACTTGCGGCGACGGCTGGCCGAGGTTCCGCCTGACACTAAGGGCACATACGTGCCATTGACGGTTGAGGATATCACAGCGCTTGATGCGGCGATTGCAGGATTCATGGTACTCGCCCAACGCAGCAATCGGCCATCGAAAGAACGTGATGCGCAGTTGCAGCGCTTTGCAGCGTTCCGTCAAGATTTGCAACGAATGCTTTAGCCATCGCTCGAGTAGCTCATGTGTTCACAGCCTATTGTGGTAATTTGACTTTATGGTTGAAGAGTTGCGGACCATATGATCGAAAATCGACGGAATCTTCGAAT
>JAFATZ010000029.1 GCA_019243675.1 Ktedonobacteraceae bacterium
GATGCGGTCGATAGCCCCATCACTCACGTGCAAGAACCAGACCTGATCCAGGTCCATGAACTTCTCCTGATTGATGATGCCAAAGAAGTCCGCGGCCTGTGTTCCCTCAATGGTGATCCGGGCGACGGCGGTGCCATCGTTGCCGACGAAGAGTCGGCGCACGCGCACTGCAAGATCAGGAAACGCGCTGGTCAACTGCTCGAAATAGTAGCGTCCTACCACTTCTGCGTCTCCTTGGAGGTTCAACGGCACCAAGTTGACGCTTGCGTGTGAGGTAACTAGGGCCAAGGTGCCATTCGTGTCATGAGCGGCCATCCTGGCAAAGAAGTTGCGTGCAATATCAATGCTGCTCATTTGACCTCTACCCCCAGTTTTTTCAGGATGGCTTCAGCCATCGCCTCGGAAGAATCCGGGTTCTGGCCTGTCACCAGATTGCGGTCGACCACCACATGGGACACCCAATTGGCGTTGCCGTCGTCGAAGACGGCCCCAAAGTTCTTTAACTCGCTCTCCAGGTACCAAGACATGCCCAGCTTACCATAGGGCGTCTGGTCCTCCTCCTCGTCGGTGATGCCGACAAGCTTGTAGCCGTCAAACAGCCAGGCACCCTCCGGACCTGACCCAGCGGAGAGGAAGGCAGCGGGACCGTGGCAAACAGCGGCTACCGTTTTTTCCCGCAGGTGCAGCAGACGCAGCACCCTCCCTACATCGACATTGGAAGCCAGATCCACCATCGCTCCGTAGCCACCCGGGAAGAAAACCGCGTCGAAGCTCAATATCTCCTCGTCCGACATTTGGCTGAGGTCCCGCGGGTGTTGCAACGTCTCGATGGCAGCGAGTCGTTCGGCCACGTGCGTCGCTCGTGCGACGCTTTCGACTTGCACCTCCAGGGCAAGGGCTCGCAGGTGTTCCGGGTTCAGCTTGCCTGTGACCTCGGGATCGTCAGCTAGGACCTCGATGAAGTTGCGATCCTCTCGCCAGGCAGTCCGCGCCGCCCCGGTGACGAGACTCCAGGAACTGTCTTGATCCAGTCGGCTTACTATCAGGGCCTGGGATACCCGCCGGGCCGCGATAAGGTCAAGTTCAGTAAGGTCGTGGAGCGTCACCCGGATATCGTCCAGATCCGGTGCGAAGCTGCGTGCGACTTGAGAGAGGAAATCCTTGTCTTCGTCAGGGTAATGAAACCGTGGCTCAAGCCCAATCGGATCAACATGCGGCGGCTTTCCATCTGGAGTAGCCGCCACCACCTCCACGTCAGCCCCCACGAACTTGTCGTAGGGCTTGAGCACTTCATCTGCCCAGTAGCCGGTCTCATGCCCCTTCTCGGATGCAAGGTCAATGCTGCAGGCACTGGAAATAATCATTAAAAGCCGAGCCATATATGTGCCTCCTTGGTACCCTGCCGTTACACAATGGTGCTAGAGCATCGATCAACTAATGCATTTCTAGTCAGAGATTGTCCAAAAAGGATGCTCATTGAGCACAAAACGCCAGAGTTTACAGCAGCACTTTCGATTACTTCAATGGTGTTCTAGGAACAGTATGCAATACATCTCGGTGAAATGCGAGTACTTTTCTGCTAAATTTATGCCCAATCCTGCACTTTTGCCAAAGCTGTTCCTGATTGAAGCAATGAGCATCCATAGCGGAGGAGTCGAAGAGCATTGTGACCCACCGGCACCAGATCAGCACTGGGAAGTGATGGGAAGTGACATGCCATCTGATGGAAGCTGACTTCTCCAAGCATTCTCCGTATACTGGTAAGTGTTGGATGCGCTCCACGCGGGTCCACACTGGTTGCGGGGGGGTCTAGGGAATGGCTAGAGACTCCAGACTCTCCCTCTTCCTTTACCCCTGTATGATAGCAGATTTTCTGAAGGATGACGAGCCTCTTGCCGCCTATGTTTGCCCACGTCGATATTACGGAGCATTTATCAGCAGGGTCGGTTCTCCAGTCGACTGGAGGCAGAACTCGCAGACCTCCTTTGGAACGGCCAGCCAGTGGAGGAACCAAAGGAGGGAAGACCCATTTCCCTGACAGACGAGGCTCTGGCAGTCCTCAACAATCTCAATTATATCGCACTCCTTCAGGCAGGCCAGGTGCTGCCTCTACTGGAGATCGAGCACTTGGCGACGCCTGCGACAGCGATCGAGAGAGAAAAGCTCTACCATGCAGCCGCACGAATGTTGTTAGACATCGCCTCGGCCATCTTGGAGGGTCGGGAGAACCGCCAGTAGGCTTTGGATGAGCGTCAACACGAGCGGCCGCTCGTGTGTGGACCAGCATGCCAACAGAGCTTGGGCAAGACTGTTTTTTAAAGAAAGAAGGAAACACGATGAAAGCTGTTGTCTGGCGAGGTGAGAGGACATTGGAGATTGAGACGGTGGAGGATGCTCGTCTGGAAGCACCAACCGATGTGCTCCTGCGTCTGACCTCCACTGCCATCTGCGGGACTGATTTGCACATCTACGAAGGGCGCATGGGGCAAGTCAATGGCATGGTCATCGGTCACGAACCCTTAGGCATCGTCGAAGCGGTGGGCTCAGCCGTGGTCTCCATCCGCAAAGGGGACCGGGTGGTGGTACCCACCCACATCTGCTGTGGCTTTTGCTACAACTGTGTGCGCGGCTATAGCGCCTCGTGCCTGATAACCCATCCTGGATCAGCAGGAGCGGCGTATGGCTATCCCGGCATGGGACCGTACCGAGGAGCCCAGACCGAGTTGATGCGCATCCCGTTTGCCGATGCCAACTGCCTGCGCCTGCCAGGAGAACCTGGGGACCAGTGGGAACACGATTTTGTGCTACTGGCTGATGCCTTTCCTACGGGCTACCATGCGACCGAACTCGCTCAGGTCAGATCAGGCGATAGCGTGGCCATTTTCGGGGCTGGCGCAATCGGTCTGCTCACGGCCTATTGTGCCCTGCACCTACGTGGGGCGACCGAAGTGTACGTAGTGGACTACATCTCCGAGCGGCTTGAGAAAGCCGGGGAGCTGGGAGCCATCCCGGTTGACTTCCGCAAGGGCGACCCGGTGGAACAGATCCTGGAGCAGCGCAGCCGCTTGCGCAAACGTGCCGGAGTGACCTGGCGAGGGGAAGAGGTCATGGGGGGAGTGAACTGTGGCATCGATGCGATTGGCTTTCAGGCGCGCGACCGCGCTGATCTCAGCCGTGAGAAGCCAGATCAAGTCATTCATGATCTGGCCCGTCTGATCAATCCCAATGGACGGCTCGGCATCATCGGGGTGTTCCTCCCCAATGATGCGAAGCCGATCGGAGAAATCGAAGCACGTGGGGAACTTGTCGTCCCCTGGCAAACACTCTTCCGCAAAGGAATCACCGTTGGCATGGGCCGCGATCATGATGAGCGCTACAACACTCAGTTGCGCGATCTGATTATCGCCGATCGTGCCAAACCGAGTCAGGTCGTGTCGCATCGCCTGCCGCTCTCGCAGGCACCCGATGCGTTTCAAAAATTCGACGAGCGCAGTGATGGCTATCTTAAAGTCATCCTTGACCCGCAGAGATGAGAGAAACAGGAGAAGCATGCAGCAAAGTGCAACGTGCCCCTCTGATTCAGCAACTGCTGTAGTACGTGAGCAAAGCTGGGCCGCGTTGCTCCTCTCCTGGGTTGCGGCCTTCAGTGACGCGATCGGCTTCCTCGTCCTGCAACAGTTGGGGGCCTCGTTTTGGACGCCGTCTGGGGGACGGTGTGGCCTTGCCTAAAGAAGTAGTCACCTTTTTTTGGGCTTCAGCGTAATCTAAAGTGGGACTTCCAGAACGTTCCTTTCGAGACACGTTGGAACAGAAAGAAGAAAGAGCATGGCTGTATTTGCGACTTTAACTGGCAAGCTTGCCCAACTGCTTTCGTCTGCGAAGGCGAAGAGCGATCATCTGCTACACACACATGTTGGACTCGTTCCCAATCCAGTGAGTGAGCGCAGTAAACACCTGCGACCGCGCATCCATGATGCGCAGATGTTTCGCAGCGTCTGCCCCTATTGCGCCGTGGGCTGCGGGCAGCGCGTCTACGTCAAAGACGGCAGGGTGATCGATATCGAGGGCGACCCCGACAGCCCCGTCAGCGACGGCTGCCTGTGTCCGAAAGGTTCGGCCTCTTTCGAATTGGTGGTCAATCCGAATCGCTGGACGACCGTCAAGTATCGCGCTCCCTACGCGACTGACTGGGAAGATAAACCTCTTGATTGGGCGATGGACCGCATCGCGCAGCTCATGTACGAGACGCGCGAGTCTACCTTTCGGGAGACGAACGAGGACGGCAATCCGCTCAACAATACGCTGGCTATCGGCTCACTGGGTGGAGCCACGCTTGATAACGAAGAGAACTATCTCATCACCAAGCTCTTTCACTCGCTGGGCATGGTCTGTATCGAGAACCAAGCCCGTATATGACACAGCGCCTCAGTGCCGGGTCTCGGCGCAAGCTTCGGGCGCGGTGCCGCCAATACCTTCCTACAGGATTTGCAGAATAGTGACTGCATTCTGATCCAGGGCAGCAACTTTGCCGAATGCCACCCGGTCGGGTTTCGCTGGGTGATGGCGGCCAAGGAGCGCGGCGCGACGATCATCCATGTCGATCCGCACTTCTCACGCACCTCGCAGATGGCCAATATCTATGCGCCCATTCGCGTGGGCTCGGATATCGCCTTCCTGGGTGGCCTCATCAACTACATTCTCCAGAACGACCTGTACTTCAAGGAATATGTGCAGGCCTATACCAATGCCACCTTCATTGTGGGCGACGATTACCAGGACGCAGAGGACTTGGGAGGAGTCTTCTCCGGCCTG
>JAFATZ010000065.1 GCA_019243675.1 Ktedonobacteraceae bacterium
GGTCAAGGTCTTCGAACAAGGCTGCACGGTAATGGAGTTATGCCTGCAACCAGCCGAACCACTACCCGATGGCGATGTGGTGGTGATGCATAAGTTGATGATTGAGGCAAACGAGGCGGAATATTTGCAGAAGGCAAATCATTTCGCGCCCGGCATTATCTCACTACGTTGCCAGCGTCTATAAGCTTTCTATAACAAGAACTAGACAAGCAAATCTGGTATGTTGCCTTCAGCGACATACCAATTTTGCTTGTCTAGGTGTGTCCTCAACTTTTGTCTCCTTTTCACGTATATACTGAAGTAGGGTTTCTCCATCTTTGTGAGAAAAGAAGCTCTTTCAATGGTTCCCTTACCCCACCTGGAAAAAGAGGGAAGTGGTGGGGTTATGAGCATAGTAAACCCCTGCATCATCTAGCTAAAAAGACTCTCCTATTCTCGACTCTATGGTATAATGGGCCAAGAGGATAGGTGGAAGACATAGCAAGATTCAAGAATGATAGGCGTACAGAAGAAATGAACTGTCCTGTTTGTGGTACGGCTAACTCGCCAGGCGAGGAGTATTGTGACAACTGCGGCGCTGCACTTAATCAGCCTTCGGGCGTGATACCTCAGGCCCCTATAACCGGATCAACTCCGACGGTAGCCGATACGACTCTAAGTGGCACTACGTTGAGTGGCAGTGGTGACACAACGGGCTATCGCGCACTTGCACCCAACTCGCGTTTGCAGACTGGGCGCTACGTCATAGAGCATGTGCTTGGTCAAGGTGGTATGGGTGCTGCTCTGCTTGCTAAAGATACGCGTGTCTCGAATAAACTCGTCGTTATTAAAGAACTGATCTCCGATAGCACCAATCCTCAACAGCGCCAGGACGATGTGCGTAACTTTGAGCGTGAGGTGGAGACGCTCTCAAAAATTGAGCACCCTCTCGTGCCCAACGTGACCGACTATTTCACCGAGGGCACTCATTCCTATATGGTGCAGGCATATGTGGCGGGCGAAAACCTGGAAGACCATCTTGAGCGTCTCAAAGGACCAGTGCCTGAGCAGGAAGTCTTAACCTATGTGTCACAAATTCTAGATGTGCTCGATTACCTGCAGCAGCAGACGCCGCCTATTGTACATCGCGATATCAAACCTGCGAACATTATTATCGGCAGTAAAGACAAACGGGCACATCTTGTTGACTTTGGTATTGCTCGCGCTGACTTTGCCAAAAATGTGAAGCGCAAGCAAACGGCAGCTTTAGGAACACAGGGCTACGCGCCTCCCGAGCAGTATCAAGGCAATGCAGATGGTCGCTCCGACCTGTATGCATTGGCTGCTACTTTGCATCATCTGCTCACGAACCGCGATCCGCGTGAATATCCGCCGTTTAGCTTCCCGCCAGTGCGCTCGTTCAACAAGCAGCTCTCAGCAGACATAGAGCGTGTGCTTACAAAGGCTCTTACCCTTGATATCAATCAGCGCTATCAAAATGCAGCGGCGATGAAGCACGACATCGACGACATCCTTTTACGTCGTTTCCGTACTCAAGATACAACCAGTAGCTATACCTTTGGAACTTCCGGTTCTATGGCGGCTGTCGACGCAGCGAAGCCAACGAGTGGCAGCAGGCAAACTTCGATTCCCCTTAATCGGCCTAGCAGTCCACAGCCATCATACACAACGCCTGCACCGCAGACCACACCATACCGCCAGCAGCAGACTTATACACAACCGGGAGCATATGCTACTCCTGCCGTACCACAGCGGCCAAAGCCCCGTAGCAGCAACTCCTGGATGCTCAACTCCTTCCTACTCCTGCTCGTAGTGGTGGTGATTGCCGCTGCCCTGTTTGTCTTACCTGGCTTCTTAAATAGGAGCAGTTCTTCAGGTGGTGGTAACTCCTCTGTACCCCTGCCTGCTAATGGTATAGGTGCTATACAAGTAAACGGTGAGTCTATCGGTATCAGCGATGGCACGGTGACCTTTGATACAAGCCGTCCTGACGGAGACTTGAAGACACAAGCAGCACAAAGGCTAGCAAGTGGCGATAAAAGTGGTGCTGTATCTCTCTGGCACGCAGCTCTTGCGCAACCTAATGAGAGTAATGATGCCGAGGCTCTTATCTACTTAGAGGATCAGCAAGTGCTCTCTTCTGGTCTTCCTCATATCACTTTGGTGGTTGGGACGATGCTGACGGGATCAGATGAAGGCGTTGGGCGTGCTGATCTGCAAGGGGCGTACGTGGCTCAAAAGGAGTTCAACGCCAACAACGGAGCGCAACTAGGCGGTGTGCTAGTATCCTTGCTCGTTGCCAACTCGGGCAGCAAAGATGCCGCAAATGCCACCACTGTGGCAAGGCAGATCGTGCTTGCTGCTAGCAAGGACAAGACGATTGTGGGCGTGATGGGCTGGCCTTTCAGTTCACGAGCTGTCGATGCGGTTGGCATCCTCTCTGGGGCATCGGTTCCTATTCCTATGGTCTCACAGTCAGCTTCAACTAACGATTTGACAAGCGTCTCGCCATACTTCTTCCGCATAGTGCCAGCAGACGATGTGCAAGGAGCTATTGGGGCACAATATGCACAGAACACGCTAGCTGCTAAAAACGTGGTGCTCTTCGAAGATCAGGCCGATCCATACAGCCGTAGCCTGGCCGATGCATTTAGAGCGAAATTCAAGGGCACCATCTTTGATACGGAGACCTACACCGTAAGAAATCAGCAAACTTTGAGTGATGGTTTGAAGAATGCTCTTAACAAAGGAACCAGCCCTGATCTGATCTACTTCGCAGGATACGCCAGCGATGTGGCTGTGCTGCTGAGCACACTACCTACCTATACAAAGTATCCGGATCTGCGCGTGCTGGGAGGAGATGCGCTCTACGAGTTGACCTATCCTGCTAGTGCCAGAGCTGGTTTCAGTCGTCTGCGCTTCACCTCATTCGCCTATCCCGATGAATGGGATGTGCAGGGGCTGGCAGCCAAGAAACCAGCATTTTTTACTGACTATGCAAACGACTTCGATCCTAACAGAGCACATCAGGGCAACCCGTACGACTATACGCGGCCACAGGCTGATGCCATGCTCTCGTACGATGCTACGTTTGTCATGATTACTGCTATACAGCATGCCTTGGGCAGCGGAAAAACGAGTTTGACGCCAACACAGTTGCGGCAAGCATTGGCTACCATCAATGGCCTGCAAGGGGTTACTGGACAAATCACCTTCGGCCCCAATGGCAATCCTGTGAACAAGGCTGTCGTCATCCTGTCCGTCGATAATGACGGGCACATCATGATCGAGCCTAATGGCGTGCAAGGGAAATTCCTTGCATAACAATGCTGCCTCCACTCATAGCGGAGGCAGCATTGTTATGCAGGCTTTTGAGCAAGATGGTTACTACCACGCATTGGGTAGCGCCTGAATCAGCAGGATTTGTAGCGTGCCAAGCAGAAACCAGGTGATGATGAACGAAAGGTCGAGTACTCCTACTGGGCGTACGATACGCCGCACTGGGTCAATAAAGGGGTCGGTCAGAC
>JAFATZ010000246.1 GCA_019243675.1 Ktedonobacteraceae bacterium
CATCGGGAACTGCTGGAGAAGCACGGCTTCTACGCCGACCTGTATAACAGCCAGTTCACTGGCCGTGTCGTCGAAGAAGAGGCTGTGCAAGCCATACCTCTCTCTTTAGAATATTCTCAAGTGAGAACGAAAGAAAGGATATCAAATGGTATCGAGGAGGCAACCTTGAGGCCATATGAGTCCACAAGTGTTGCACAATTAGCTCCTTTAAATAAGGATGTCCTGACGAATGAGATACCATGTACAAATTGCGGTGCCTTCCAGCCCCCGCACGCAAATTTTTGTAGTGTCTGTGGGACGAACCTTGAGGTCACGCTGAGGTTCGACAAAAGAGCAAAGGTAGAGGCCGCAAGTTAAATGTTGACATTTTGTCAAGGGGTGCTTATGA
This sequence comes from Ktedonobacteraceae bacterium, assembly GCA_019243675.1. Taxonomy (GTDB): domain Bacteria; phylum Chloroflexota; class Ktedonobacteria; order Ktedonobacterales; family Ktedonobacteraceae; genus JAFATZ01. Next base: position 389 of record JAFATZ010000246.1, read on the forward strand.
TAGGCTAGAGTTATTCAAACATAGGGGCGACCCCGCAAGGGTCGCTCCCTAAGTATTGAGGCGGAATAATCATGATAGTGCTCATCATCCTTGGCATCGTAGCCTTAGTCTACATACTCATCTCGTTCTACATCGCCATAAAATTGGCCTATGCGCCTCACAAACCGATTGATAAGATGCCAGCTTCGTTGGGCCTCACATTTGCAAATGTGACCTTCCCTAGCAGAGAGGACCGTGTACAACTGCGCGGCTGGTTCATTCCAGGCGTCCTAGCAAATGGCTGCTTAACCGCAGAGCGTACTATCATCGTCGTACATGGCGTACGCACCAATCGAGCTGATGCAGACGCCGGACTGCTTGATCTGAGTGGCGCACTTGCCCGTAATGGCTTGGCCATACTGGCCTTCGACATGCGTGGCACGGGCCAGTCACCTCGTGCTCCAGTCTCGCTGGGCTACTTCGAGCAACGCGATGTGCTCGGTGCTGTGGATTTCTTGCAGTCAGGATCATTGCCTTATCCCGATTTAGGTCGACCGCATTGTATTGGTGGGTGGGGTGTCTCAATGGGAGCAGCCACACTTATTATGGCTACTGCTCGCGAAACGGCCATTCGCGCTATCGTCTCTGACTGTGCCTACGCCGAGATCACTCCCATTCTGCAGCGCGAGATTCCCAAGGAGAGCCATCTTCCCTCAGTATTCACTGCTGGTGCGCTCTTAGCTGCACGACTCCTCTACGGTGTGGATTTCTATGCAGTTCGCCCAGTGGACGTAGTAGCTAAGATAGCACCGCGTCCGATCTTCTTTATCCACGGTGCCGCCGATGAGTATATTGAGCCATCGAACATGAATGCTCTAGCCAAAGCTGCTTGTATGGCACCCAAGGCGAATGTGCAAACCTGGTTGGTACCAGGAGCTGCACACGCTCAGTCCTTCAACGATATGAAACAAGAGTATGTTGCTCGCGTTGTTGCTTTTTATGATGCTGCGCTTGAGTCGGAGAGCGAAGGCACATAAGCAAAGATAACGTTGTATAATAACAACAATAGTGGTTCAACCTGTTGCTCGTGGTGCTTGTCTCTCTGTTTAGAGAGGAAGAAAATATATGGGCATTTTTTCACGTTTTACACATTTTTTGCGCGTTCGCGCTAGTGCAGCCCTGGATAAAGCCGAAGATCCAGGGCAGGTTATGGACTATTCGTACAACAAGCAGATTGAACAATTGCAACAACTGCGCCGCTCAATTGCCGATGTTATGACGAGCGAAAAGCGCCTGCAGTTGCAGCAGGCACAACTTGCGGAGAAAGTAGATAAGCTTGATTTGCAAGCGCGGCAGGCTTTGTTGGCGAAGCGCGAGGATCTGGCACTCATAGCCTTGCAAAGGAAGGAGATGTTGCTGAGTCAACTTGCTAGCTACGAGCAGCAGATTGCACAGGTACGGGCACAGAGCGAGAAACTTATCACGATGGAGCGCACCGTTTCCGCACGCGTGGAGGCTTTCCGTACACAGAAAGAGATGGTCAAGGCCCAGTATAGTGCAGCGCAGGCACAGGTGAAGATTAACGAGACCCTTACAGGCATCTCACAAGAAATGAGCGAGATGAGCTTGGCAATGCAACGCGCCCAGGATAAGGTGCTCACTATGCAGGCGCGTGCAAATGCCATGGATGCGCTACTCGAACAAGGTATATTGAACGAGCAGGGTTTGCTGGGCGCTACCGGAGATACCTTTGAGCGCGAACTGCAACAGATTGCAACGCAACAGAATATAGAAATGCAGTTACAGGCCATGAAGCAGCAATTGCAACTGGGCGGCCCAAGCGTCCAGCAAAAGCAAGTCGAAGGGCCAGCCCCTGAATAGGCTAGCCCTTCTTCTTTGCCCTGTCCTTCTGCGCTTTATAGTACGACTTAGGTTTGGGACGGTGAGTAGTATCCACGTACGCCGCGGGCGCAGCGTCCTCAATTGCCGCCACCTCCGCGTCGTCCCGTTCACTTAACAAGTGCTGCAGATCATCATAAATGCTATAGTTATCAATAACTTCCTTCATATGTAGCATATGACGCAATACCTTTATCAGCGTGGTATTGGTTTTATCGTTTCGTGCAGGTTCCGCTCTTTTGAGCAGCATATCTACTAAGTCCATACTATCGTCGTGTGCTCCGATACCTTCGAGGCGTTCTCTTACCACTAATAATTGCTCGTATAAGTTCATCTTTTCCTCCTGGAAGTTCCGCATACCGAACCGCACAGGTTCGAGAGTTCCATATGATGAGTACAACGGTCGCCTGCGAGTTTCGCATGGCGATCCTTGCAGTCGCCATGCTTCGACTTTATAAGCTCATGATTTGTATATCAAAACCACAGCGGTTGTCAATGTATATATATCCGCTAACTCTTATGGTAGCATAGCTGTTGAGTAGCGTCAAATGACTATGACTTGCGTTGATGTCTTTTGGTAGGAGTTGCTATCAAAGGGCGGACGTGTTATAATCACGGCCACAAAGATGAAAGAGAAAGGCATAACATAAGAGAAACTGGATTTATAGAAGGAAGAAGCATGAGCAATAAACTACTGCGTCCGCAATCAGAAATGCACCCTCTTGAGCGCATGATAACTCTTTTAGAGGAGAAACATATGAGCATTGAACCGCCGTCCTTGGAATCAAGAATGCGCGCTCAAGAGCGCATGACAACTCTTTTCAATGCCCGCTTTGAAGAACTAGAACAAGACATGGACGCGAGCTTCAAGCAAGTTGCAGCCTACTATGTGCATAGTGAACAGGTCATTGAAACGCGTTTCAATGGGATCGATACTCGTTTTGATAAGGTTGATACCCGCATTCAACAACTAGCACAAGACATGGACGCGAGCTTCAAGCAAGTAGTAGCTTACCATGTGCATAGTGAACAGGTCATTGAAACGCGTTTTAATGAGGTCGAGGCCCGTCTTGATAAGGTCGAGGCCCGTCTTGATAAGGTCGAGGTTCGTCTTGATAAGGTTGAGGCCCGTCTTGATAACATTGAGGTTCGTCTCGACAAGGTCGAGGCTCGTCTTGATAACATCGAAGCAACTATGGTAACAAAAGAGGACTTGGCTAAGGTTGAGACGCGCCTACAGGAAAGTATAAATGCAATAGAGGTCCGTGTTTTTGATGGATTCAAGCAAATGATCACTATGATTGACTTACGGCTCCCTCCACCTTCCCATGGGGGATAACAATTTATTGACAAAGTTTTGAAAAATGGTTATTTCGAGCATCTCAAACCCACGTATCAAATACATACGCAGCCTTGAGCATCGTCAGGAGCGAGAGCAGACAGGCCAGTTCTTCATTGAGGGTATTCGCATTGTAGGTGAGGCTGTACAGATGGAGGCTGGGGTAGAGACAATGGTATACGCTCCTGACCTGCTCAGGAGCCAGTTTGCCCTCGACCTTGTACAAACACAACAAGAACGCGGAGTGCTTTGTCTAGAGGTGACGCCAGAGGTTTTCAAAAGCCTGTCTGCTAAAGACGGTCCGCAGGGCATAGCAGCGGTGGTAAAGCAGCGTTGGGAGAGGCTAGAGGGGATTCGTCTGGCAGATGAACTCTGCTGGGTTGTCCTTGATGAGGCACAGGATCCCGGTAACATCGGCACTATTCTACGTACAGGCGACGCGGTTGGCAGCACGGGGCTTATTTTGCTTGGCAAGAGTGCCGATCCCTATGATCCGGTAGCTCTGCGGGCAAGTATGGGAGCAGTTTTTTCGCAGCGCTTAGTGAAGGCGAGTTTTGCGGAGTTTGTATACTGGAAACAGGACTATACAGTGATTGGTACGTCTGGTGCCTCGACTACCAACTATCGCAACGTAATGTATCCACGCCCTGTTGTGTTGCTGATGGGCAGTGAGCGGCAGGGATTGTCGCAGGAGCAGCAGGCTGTGTGCGACGTGGTGGTCAGCATTCCAATGGTTGGGCGCAGCGACTCGCTCAACTTAGCAGTGGCGACGGGAGTGATGCTCTACGAACTATTTCATCAATCGGCGGCTTCAACAAACACCAAGTTAGTATAGAAGGTGCTCCCTCCGTTGAAGTCGGCCAACCTATCGGAAGTCGTCCAGTTGACATTGCGTTGATCGGGGCTAAAGCGCGGCCACCAGACAGTCGTTGTCGCCAGCACGCCCTGGCGCACATCCTCTGTGACATCGGCGATGAGCCGGCACCAGCCACGTGCGTTACCCACACGCACCAGTTGCCCACTGCGAATGCCCCGCACTTCAGCATCAACTGGATGAATACGCAGTGTAGGTACACCTTCCTTGGCCCGCATACGCTCTACATTGCCCAGGCTTGAACTGATAAAGTGATGTGCCGCTGGACAGAGCAATGGCAGCGGGTCATGCCTGTCAGCCTCAGTGGACGTGTTCCGCTCGATACGCGCTTCGACCTCTGGCACCCATCCAGGCAGCGGGTCATAGCCCTTGGCGCGAGCCTGCTCAGAATACATCT
>JAFATZ010000266.1 GCA_019243675.1 Ktedonobacteraceae bacterium
AATTGCCCGCTCCCACGGTTCTGCCCCCTTCACGGATGGCAAAGCGCACTCCCTCTTCCATGGCCACCGGCTGGATTAACTGCACCGTCATCTCAATGTTGTCGCCCGGCATCACCATCTCGACCCCCTCTGGCAACTGGATCGCCCCGGTCACATCGGTCGTCCTGACATAGAACTGCGGACGATAGCCATTGAAAAAGGGCGTGTGCCGCCCTCCCTCTTCTTTGCTGAGCACATAGACCTGCGCCAAGAACGTCTTGTAGGGTTTGATCGAGCCTGGCTTGGCTAAGACTTGGCCTCGCTCAATGTCGGTGCGCTCCACTCCACGCAGCAAACAGCCTACGTTGTCTCCGGCTTGCCCACTGTCCAGCGTTTTCTGGAACATCTCCACTCCGGTTACCGTCACCGTGCGGATCTCTTGCTTCATGCCCACGATGGCCACACTCTCCCCGATCTTGACCTGGCCTCGCTCAATACGTCCGGTGGCCACCGTGCCTCGTCCCTTGATGCCAAAGACATCCTCGACTGGCATCAAGAACGGCTGGTCGATGGCCCGCTCAGGGTCGGGGATGTAGCTATCGACCGCATCCATCAACTGCCAAATGCAGGCGGCATCCGCATCGCTGCGTGAGAGGTCCCCCTTGCTCTCCAAGGCTTTGAGCGCCGAGCCACGAATGACCGGCACCTCATCGCCGGGGAACTGGTTCTTGCTGAGCAGTTCGCGTACCTCCAGTTCGACCAGTTCGAGCAGTTCTTCATCGTCCATCATGTCGACTTTGTTCAAGAAGACAACCATCGCCGGCACGTTGACCTGATGAGCCAAAAGGACGTGCTCACGGGTCTGAGGCATGGGACCATCCGGAGCGCTGACCACCAGGATAGCTCCATCCATTTGGGCAGCACCGGTGATCATATTCTTGATGTAGTCGGCGTGGCCCGGGCAATCCACGTGGGCGTAGTGGCGTTTCTCGGTTTCGTACTCCAGGTGGGCGATGGCGATGGTGATGCCTCGCTCACGCTCCTCGGGAGCCTTATCGATCTGGTCGAAGGCGGTGTACTTGGCCAGTTGGGCCGCGGCCAGCACCTTGGTGATGGCCGCCGTCAGCGTGGTTTTGCCATGGTCGATGTGCCCGATCGTGCCCACATTCACGTGCGGTTTCGTTCTCTCAAACTTCTTCTTTGCCATTCGTTTCCTCTTTGAAGCAGTGCTCAGTGCAAGTGCGTTAGGGTTGCATCTTTGCTATGGCACTCTCTATATTTTCTAAGGTGACCGCGAAGGTCATCTTACCGATGGGCTTTCGCCATAATCTCATCGGCAATTTGCTTTGGTACAGGGTCGTAGTGTGCAAACTCCATTGAATAATTAGCACGACCGCTAGTCATAGAACGGAGATCATTGACATAGCCGAACATTTCGGCGAGGGGAACATGAGCACGTACCACGTGCTGCGTCCCACGACTCTCCATACCCAGGATGGTTCCACGGCGTCGATTGAGGTCGCCGATAACATCCCCGTAGAACTCTTCTGAAGTGGTCACTTCCACCAACATCACAGGTTCCAATAGGATAGGAGCTGCTTTGCGTGCTGCCTCTTTGATCGCTATCGAGCCAGCAGTCCTAAAGGCCATTTCGTTCGAGTCAACTTCGTGATATGACCCATCGTAGAGGGTCACCTGCACGTCGATCATCGGATAACCAGCGATAATGCCGTTGTCCAATGTTTCCTTAACGCCATTTTCGACTGGTTTGATATATTCTTTAGGCACTGTACCACCGACAATGGCATTGGTAAACTCAAAGCCCTTGCCACGTTCGTTAGGTGCTACCCGTAGCCACACGTCACCGTACTGGCCATGACCGCCTGATTGTCGAACGTGCTTGCCTTGAGCTTGGGTCTCACGGGTAATTGTCTCACGATAGGCAACCTGTGGGCGTCCCACGTTCGCCTCGACCTTAAACTCACGGAACATGCGGTCTACGATGACCTCTAGATGCAGTTCGCCCATACCATTAATGATGGTCTGGCCACTGTCCGCATCTGTGTGTATCTGGAAGGTGGGGTCCTCTTCGGCCAATTTGTTCAGTGCTATGGCCATCTTGTCCTGGTCGGCACGCGTCTTTGGCTCAATGGCAATCTCAATGACGGGCTGTGGGAAGACAATAGACTCTAACACAATTGGATGCTGAGGATCGCATAACGTATCACCGGTGAAGGTGTTACGCAAGCCTACCGCAGCACAAATGTCGCCAGCGCGAATTTCGTCGATATCCTCGCGGTGATTAGCATGCATACGCAGGAGCCGACCGATGCGTTCAGATTTCCCTTTCGTACTATTCTCTATCGAAGCACCTTTCGTGATTGTGCCGGAGTAGATACGTATATAAGAGAGGCGACCAACGAAGGGATCAGAAACAATTTTAAAGACGAGCGCACTAAGAGGCGCAGCGTCATCTACTTCTCGTGTAATCGTCTCACCGCTATCGGGTTGAGTTCCTGTTGGTGGAGGAATATCCAGTGGCGAGGGAAGGAATGTCACCACAGCATCTAGCATAGCCTGCACGCCCTTATTTTTTAGAGCGCTGCCACAAAGAACCGGCACAAGTTTGCCAATGATAGTTGCCTTGCGCAGGGCGGTAATCAATTCTTCCCTGCTAATCTCTTCACCCTCAAGGTACTTGAGAGTCAGTTCCTCGCTGGTCTCGGCAACACGCTCTATGAGCAGTTCACGATACCGTTCAAACTCTGACTCCATGCCTGTGGGCACTTCGGTACGGTCTGACTTTGTTCCCAAATCATCAGTGAAGATGACCCCCTGTTGCTCAATCAGGTCGACAAAACCCTTAAAATTGTTTTCGCTCCCTATAGGAATCTGGATTGGCACAGGAACAGCGCCCAGTCGGTCTCGGATCATCTCCACGGTACGCCAGAAGTCAGCACCGAGACGGTCCATCTTGTTCACAAAGCAGATACGAGGGACATTATACTTATTTGCTTGACGCCATACTGTCTCAGACTGTGGCTCGACACCAGCAACAGCATCGAAGACGACGACGCCACCATCAAGGACACGCAAAGACCGCTCGACTTCAGCCGTGAAATCAACGTGACCGGGAGTATCAATGATGTTAATACGATGGTCCTGCCAGAAACACGTAGTGGCGGCAGATGTAATAGTAATACCGCGCTCCTGTTCCTGTGGCATCCAGTCCATAGTGGCAGCCCCTTCATGCACCTCACCGATACGGTGTATTTTCTTAGTGTAGAAGAGGATGCGCTCTGTAGTGGTGGTTTTACCAGCATCTATATGAGCGATAATACCAATATTTCGAGTTTTTTCGAGTGGGAATTCTCTAGGCATGTTATGTTATCTACCAGCGATAATGAGCAAAGGCCCTATTGGACTCTGCCATCTTATGGGTTTCCTCACGTTTTTTAATAGTCGCTCCCTGCCCTGATGCTGCGTCCATCAACTCGTTTGCCAGTTTTTCGGCCATAGACCTACCAGTACGTGCGCGTGCATAGCGAATAAGCCAACGTATGGCAAGGGCATTGCCCCGATCTCTGCGAACATCAACAGGAACTTGATACGTCGAGCCACCGACACGGCGGGGCTTAACCTCAATGGTAGGAGTGGCGTTCTTCAACGCCTGCTCAAACACATCGAGCGGTGGACGTTTCAGCTTGGCCTCAATGGCGTCAAAGGACTGATAAACAATACGCTCAGCAAGGCTGCGTTTTCCGTCCAACATGATTTTGTTTACAAAGCGTGCGACATTGCGACTCTTGTATTTAGCGTCCGGCACATCTGGCCGTCGCACGACTCTCTTACGTCTTGGCAAGCTCTGCCCCCTTCTGAGTAGATGTGCTTACTGCTCATTTTTCCCTCTTTCGCCGTCTAGAGTGGCGGACAAAAAAGAAAAGAATAAGCAGGCACCAGAAAAGGCGTCGCTTTCGAGAGTGGAAAACTTTTCCACAATCTTCTACGGACGCCTACACTCGGACGCCTTTCCTCATAGAGGAGAACACCCGACTGTCGTCGCATAACATTAATATCATGCGACGATGCGCGATTTTGCAGTACCTAATACACTGTATACGGTACCTAACTTTTTAATCGAAGCCCTACTTCTTGCCACCCTTAGCTGGCGCAGCCGCCTGTCCCGGTTTCGGACGCTTGGCACCATACTTTGAGCGACCTCGACGGCGTTTTGAGACACCGTCACTATCTAAAGTACCACGGACAATATGGTAACGCACACTTGGCAGATCCTTCACACGACCGCCACGAATGAGCACCACTGAATGCTCTTGTAGATTATGCCCCTCGCCAGGAATGTAAGCAGTAACTTCCATCTGATTTGACAAGTGAACACGAGCAATTTTACGCATTGCCGAGTTCGGCTTCTTGGGCGTCATTGTACGTACCTGTGTACAAACACCACGCTTTTGCGGCGAGCCACGCAAGCGAGAGGTTTTATTCTTTAACGCATTGTACGAGTATAATAACGCAGGCGCTTTCACTTTTTTCTGCTTGTGTGAACGACCCTTACGAATCAGTTGATTAATTGTCGGCAAGGAAAGATCCTCTCAGTCCTTTCTCGCCGCCCTTCGGCGGCGAGAATAAAAATGCATCTACTCATGCGAGTGCTTATGATATCACTCATCGCCTTTACTGTCAAGTGTTATACCCAGGCCATTCGCTCCGACACTACTTCCGACAGCAATGCTAGCAACCACCGGAGTAGCTGCAACGCGAGCAGCATTCGCTTGCTGCTGACGGGCCAGTTGTTCCCGCCGACGCTGGGCAATCCCAGAACCCGCTGGGATGAGCTTACCAATGATCACATTTTCCTTCAGACCCACCAGATGATCTGTCTGTGCCTCGATCGCTGCCTCCGTCAACACACGCGTCGTCTCCTGGAAGGACGCCGCCGCCAAAAAGCTATCCGTATTGAGCGACGCCTTCGTCACCCCCAGCAGCACCGTCTGCGCCGTCGCTGGTTCGCCGCCCTCGGCCAGCACCCGCGCATTCGTATCCGCATAGACAAACCGATCCACCAGATCATTGGGCAGCATCTCCGTATCACCTGGATCATCCACCCGCACACGCCGCAGCATCTGACGCACAATAATCTCAATATGCTTATCGTTAATATACACACCCGTATTCCGATAGACCCGCTGGACCTCCTTCACCAGATACAGTTGCACCGCCTCGCGACCCAGAATGCGCAACACATCCTGGGGGTCGCGCTGACCAGACGTAATCGGCGTCCCCGCCTGGATCGAATGTCCCTGCTCCACCGTAATATCGCGTGCGGCTGCAATCGTGTATGAGCGCTCCTCGCGCTCCTCAAAGCGAATAGAGAGCAAGCCATCAGCGCCCACATTCGCCTCACCTTCCGTGCGTGCCAGCACCGGTACCTGTTCACCGCCATCCTCTGCCGGCATCAGCGCAATCGCCCGGTCTTTCTGCACACGTTCGTGATCATCCAGCAGCAGCGTACTGCCTGCTGGCAGCGGATACTCATCGAAGAACACATTCGTCGACACCACACGCACCGTCCGTGCGCTCGTATTCTCATCCTTGATGATCTCAACCACCCCATCAATCTCACTGATCTCCGTCTTATCCTTGGGCACACGCGCCTCAAACAACTCCTCCACACGTGGCAGACCCTGCGTAATATCCCCTTGCGCCCCTGCAATCCCCCCAGTATGGAACGTACGCATCGTCAGTTGGGTTCCAGGCTCACCGATCGATTGCGCTGCAATGATCCCGACCGCTGCACCTATCTCCACCAGCGCATTGGCCGCAAGGTCACGTCCATAGCACTTTCGGCAGATGCCACGCTTGGCCAGGCACGTCAGCACCGAACGCACCCGCACCGCCTTGATGCCCGCGCTCACAATCTCATCAACCAGTTCATCGCTCAGTTCATCGCCAGGGTCGAGCGCACACCCGGGAATCTTGTCGGCCAGCACACGCCCAATCAAGCGGCTACGAATGCTGTCCAGACCCATCTCCTTGCTATCGGCCTCTATCATCAGCACCCCATCGGAGGTACCACAATCCTCCTCCGTCACAATCACATCCTGCGCCACGTCAATCAAGCGACGGGTCAGGTAGCCAGATTCAGCCGTACGCAGCGCCGTATCAGCCAGACCCTTCCGTGCCCCGTGGCTACTGATGAAGTACTCCAGCACCGACAGCCCCTCACGGAAATTGCCCTTAATCGGAATCGCAATAATCTTGCCAGATGGGCTGGCCATCAAGCCACGCATGCCCGACAACTGGCGAATCTGTTGGAACTTCGCCTTCGTCGCGCCAGACTTCGCAATCGTATAAATCGAGCCATACGGATCCAGCGTCGCCTCCACCATCTTCGTCACCGCCTCGGTCGCCTCATTCCAGATGTCCACCGTCTGCTGATACTTCTCATTATCCGTAATCAGCCCATCGCGGTACTGCTCCTCCAATTCAGCCACTTTGCCATCGGCCTTCGCGAGCACATCGCGCTTGCCAACCGGCACCTTCACATCGCTAATCGCAATCGTCGCACCTGCCTTGGTGGCATAGAAGAAGCCCAAGCGCTTAATCTCATCGGCCAGCTCCGTCGTCTTCACCCGACCATACTCCTTAAAGCACTCCCCAATGATCTGGCGCAAATTCTCCTTCTTCATCGCATAATTCTTGAAACGAATGCGCTCCGGCAGCGCATCATTGAAAATGATCCGCCCAATCGTCGTCTCAACCAGCTTGCCCTGCGCACTCATCGTCATCTTCTCCGGTGGTGGCTGATCATACACATCCACCTCGCCCAAGCGCACCTTAATCCGTGCTTGCAGATCAATCACCCCGTGCTCATACGCCAAGCGCGCCTCATTGGCATCAGTAAACACCCGCCCCATGCCCTTCTGGTTCGGGCGCTCCTGCGTCAAGTAGAAGCACCCCAGCACCATATCCTGACTCGCCCCAATCGACGGCTCACCCGAAGCTGGTGAGAGCAAATTGCGCGTCGACATCATAAACCGCCGTGCCTCATCCTGCGCCTTCTCCGACAGTGGCACATGCACCGCCATCTGATCCCCATCGAAGTCCGCATTAAACGCCGAGCACACCAGCGGATGCAACTGAATCGCACTGCCCTCCACCAACACCGCCTCAAACGCCTGGATCCCCAAGCGATGCAGCGTCGGCGCGCGGTTGAGCAGCACCGGATGATCCTTAATCACATCCTCCAACACATCCCACACCTCCGGCTTCACCCGCTCCACAAAGCGTTTCGCACTCTTAATATTGTGCGCAAAATTCTGCTCCACCAGCTTGCGCATCACAAACGGCTTAAACAACTCCAAAGCCATCCGCTTCGGCAGACCACACTGATGCAGCTTCAACTCTGGCCCCACCACAATCACCGAGCGGCCCGAATAGTCCACGCGCTTGCCCAGCAAATTCTGGCGGAATCGTCCCTGCTTGCCCTTAAGCATATCCGACAAACTCTTCAGCTTATGATTGCCCGAACCAGCCACCGCACGGCCACGTCGCCCATTGTCAATCAGCGCATCGCATGCCTCCTGCAGCATCCGTTTCTCATTGCGAATAATAATCTCCGGCGCACCCAGCTCCAACAGGCGTTTCAGTCGATTATTGCGGTTAATCACCCGCCGATACAAATCATTCAAATCGGAGGTCGCAAAGCGTCCACCGTCCAACTGCACCATCGGGCGCAAATCAGGCGGCAGCACCGGCAGCACGGTCAGAATCATCCACGCCGGCTCCGTATTCGACGTACGAAACGCCTCCAGCACCTTCAGTCGCTTCGTCGCCTTCTTGCGTCGCTGCCCCACCGTCGAACTGATCTCCTGGCGCAGATCGGTAGACAACTTCTCCAAATTGATACTCGCAATCAGCTCGCGCACCGCCTCCGCGCCCATCCCTGCACGGAACACCTCCCCAAAGGCATCCTTCAACTCGCGGTAGCGGCTCTCCTGCAGCAAATCCATCCGCTTCACATCTTCCAAATCGCGTCGTACCTGTTCCAAACGTTGGCGCGCCTCATTGCGCTCCTTCTCCAACTGCGACTGTGCCGAATCGATGCGGCCCTGATAGTCCACATCAAGGCGAGACTCTTCACGCTGGCTCTCCGATTGCGCAGCCTCCAGCTCACGTCGTGCAGCCTCAGCAATCGCATTGCGCGCCGTTTCCGCCGTCCGTTCCAACACCTCCAAATGGCGTGGCGACACCTCCTCGCCCGCCTTAGCAATCACCGCATCCGTCGGCGCAAACACAATATCGTCGGGTGTCGCCTGCCCGATCGTCTCGCGTACCTGCGCCCTCGTCTCGCTCTCAGCCTGGCGCGCCGCCTCCAAATCCTGGGCGCGTCGCTGCTCAATCTCCACACGACCCGCAGTCGAAAACTGTGTCCGCACCTGCGAAATCTCCGCATCGCGATGCCTCTGCAGCGTCGTAATGCGCTGGGCGACCGACGCATCGATATCCTGCTCCAGAGCCGCCAGCTCCTCACCCACACGCGCCAGTGCGCGCACGCGCGCCTCCTCATCAATATGCGTCACCACATAGAGCGCAAAGTACAGAATGCGCTCCAAATTGCGTGGCGACAGATCCAGCAACAGCCCAATGCGGCTCGGCGTCCCCTTAAAGTACCAAATGTGCGAGACCGGAGACGCCAGCTCAATATGGCCCATCCGTTCGCGCCGCACCTTCGAGCGGGCCACCTCCACGCCACACTTATCGCACACAATGCCCTTAAAGCGCACCCGCTTATACTTGCCGCAATAGCACTCCCAATCCTTCGTCGGACCAAAGATGCGCTCACAGAACAGCCCATCCTTCTCCGGCTTAAGCGTCCGATAATTGATCGTCTCCGGTTTCGTCACCTCGCCATAGCTCCAACCACGAATCTGCTCTGGACTGGCAAGGCTGATACGGATGGCATTAAAATCATTGACTTCGAGCATAGTCCCTCCGTTGCTTATTGGTCTCCTTCGAAACCGGACAGATTGATCCCCAGTTCTGGCAAGATATCGCTAGACGTATCCTCCACAAACTGAATCTTCTGCTCATCCTCATTGAGCACCTCCACATTAATCCCCAGACTCTGCAATTCCTTCACCAGCACCTTGAACGACTCCGGCACCCCCGGCTCCAGAATATTCTCGCCCTTGACAATCGCCTCGTACGTCTTCACGCGCCCGACCACATCGTCAGACTTGACCGTCAGAATTTCCTGCAGAATATTAGCCGCGCCATACGCCTCCAACGCCCACACCTCCATTTCCCCAAAGCGCTGTCCCCCGAACTGCGCCTTGCCGCCCAGAGGTTGCTGCGTAATCAAACTGTACGGACCCGTCGAGCGGGCATGCACCTTATCCTCCACCAAGTGTGCCAGCTTCAACATATACGTATAGCCCACCGTCACTGGATGGTCAAACGGCTCACCCGTACGCCCATCGAACAACTGCACCTTGCCCGTCTCCGGCAGATGAGCGTGGCGCAGCAGCTCCTCAATATCCTCCTCAGTCGCCCCATCAAAGACCGGAGTCGCAATCTTAAAACCCAACATATTGGCCGCCCAGCCCAAATGTGTCTCCATAATCTGCCCAATATTCATGCGGTGCGGCACGCCGAGCGGGTTCAGAATAATATCAACTGGCGTCCCATCAGGCAGGAACGGCATATCGCTCATCGGCAGCACGCGCGAAATGACCCCCTTATTGCCGTGGCGACCAGCCATCTTATCGCCCGCGCCAATCTTGCGCTTCTGCGCAATACTCACTCGCACCAACTGGTTCACCCCAGGGGGCAGCTCCTCGCTCGCCTCGCGCGAGAACACCTTCACCTCCACAATCTTGCCGCGCTCCCCATGCGGCACCCGCAGCGACGTATCCTTTACCTCGCGTGCCTTCTCACCGAAAATCGCCCGCAGCAACTTCTCCTCCGCCGTCAGTTCCGTCTCCCCCTTCGGGGTAATCTTGCCCACCAGAATATCCTGTGGCCCCACCTCAGCGCCCACATAAATGATGCCGTGCTCATCCAAATTGCGCAGCCCCTCCTCACCCACATTCGGAATATCGCGCGTAATCTCCTCCGGCCCCAGCTTCGTATCGCGTGCGTCCACCTCATACTTCTCAATATGAATAGACGTAAACAAATCCTCGCGCACAATCCGTTCACTAATCAGAATCGCATCCTCAAAATTGCCGCCCTCCCAACTCATAAACGCCACCAGAATATTCTGCCCCAGCGCCAACTCGCCATCCTCCGTCGACGAACTATCGGCAATCACCTGTCCCACAGAAACCGTATCGCCCTTGCGCACAATCGGTCGCTGATTAATGCACGTCCCCGCATTCGAGCGCACAAACTTGCGTAGCCGATAGGTATGAACCTCGCCCTGGGCATCCACAATCTCAATGCGGCGCGCTGTCGCCGAGACCACCTCGCCCGCCACCGTACTCACCGCCACCTGGCCCGAGTCAATCGCCACTTGCCGCTCAATGCCTGTGCCACAAATCGGCGACTGCGGCCGCAGGAGCGGCACCGCCTGGCGCTGCATATTCGCCCCCATCAGCGCGCGGTTCACATCATCGTGCTCCAGGAACGGAATAAGCGCCGTCGCCACCGACACCGTCTGTCGCGGCGACACATCCATGTAATCCAAATTGTCAGAACTTTCAATAAAGAACTCGCCCTGATAGCGTGCCAGCACCCGCTCCTCAGCAAACTCATTCTCCTTGGTCAACTGCGCATTGGCCTGAGCAATCCAGAAATGCTCCTCATCGTCGGCAGTGCGATAGTCCACCTCATTAGTCACAAAAGGGCGTACGCGCACCTGAGTCTCGCCCAGAGAGGCGGCCAATTGCGCAAAGAGCGCCTCATCCACCCGCACCCGCGCGCGAGCAGCAATCAGCACCTCTCCATCAGCCATCGTCACCGCTTCACGTTCACGCCCAACCACGCCGCGGAACTCACGGCCAATCAAACGGCGATCATTGGCCGCCAAGCGTTTATACACCTTGCGATAAGGCGTCTCAATGAAGCCATACGGATTAATCTGTCCATACGTCGCCAAATTCCCAATCAGCCCAATATTCGGCCCTTCCGGCGTCTCAATCGGGCAAATGCGCCCATAGTGCGACTGATGCACATCACGCACATCAAAGCCAGCCCGTTCGCGTGATAGACCACCAGGACCCAACGCTGACAAGCGCCGCTTATGGCCGATCTCCGCCAACGCATTGGTCTGATCCATAAACTGCGACAACTGACTGCCCCCGAAGAACTCCTTCATCGCCGCCACCACCGGACGAATATTAATCAGCGCATTAGGAGTCGCAGTCCCCGGCTCCTGAATACTCATGCGCTCCTTGACCACGCGCTCCATACGCAGCAGCCCAACGCGGAACTGCATCTGGATCAGCTCGCCCACACAGCGCACGCGCCGATTGCCCAAATGATCAATATCATCCTTGCGCCCATGTCCATTATCCAAGCTCACCAAGCGGCGAAGAAGATTGACCAAATCGTCCTGCGTCAGAATCCGCTGGCTCTGCGGAATAGCCAAATCCAGCTTGCGATTCATCTTATAGCGGCCCACACTGCCCAAATCATAGCGACGTGGATTAAAAAACAGATTCTTGACCAGCGAGCGAGCATTCTCAAGGGTCGCAGGATCGCCGGGGCGCAACTTCTTATACAACTCCAGCAGCGCCTCATCCTCACGTTTGACCGGATCGCGATCAAGAGTCGCCTGCACATAGCGCACATGGGCATCATCATCCACAGAAGCAAACGCATCCAGAATGCCCTGATCGGTGGACAAATCCAACTCCTCAGCGTGCCACTGATCGCGAGCAAGGCCAGCGATAGCGCGCAGCAGCGTCGTCACTGGCAACTTGCGCTTGCGATCAATCTTCACCGTCAACAAATTCTTATTACTCGTCTCAAACTCCAACCACGCCCCCCGTGACGGAATCAGCTTCGCCGCATACAACTTACGCCCGGTCGTCGCATCCTCATCCACCGTAAAGTACACCCCCGGTGAGCGTACGAGTTGGCTGACCACCACGCGCTCCGCCCCATTAATAATGAACGTTCCTTCCCTGGTCATCAACGGGAAATCACCCATGAAGATATCCTTCTCAATGATTTCGCCCGTCTCTTTATTTATCAGGCGCGCCTTCACATTCAGAGGGGCCGAATAGGTAGCATCACGATCACGGCATTCATCCTCAGTGTACTTCGGCTTGCCGAAAGGCTCAGGTGGTACAATAAACTCCAGACTCAAATTTTTCCCTGTGAAGTCCTCAATAGGAGAAATTTCCTCAAAAAGTTCGCGTAACCCTTCTTTCTTAAACCATTCAAAAGAATCAAGCTGAATTTGAATTAACCCTGGCATAGGCCGTATGTCTGGAATACGTGCAAAAGAGACACGTTCGGGTAGAGCAACAGCCGTTGTGCTTATAGCCATATGCAATGTTCTCCTCTCACAGTGGAGGGCAGGCCCAAGGTACAGCCCCTACAAGGGCGGACGCTAGGCACACGCTAGGCGGGCACAAAGCCCACCTCTACGAAATGAACAAAAAGAAACAGAAAAATCGGAAAAATGGTCAATTATATCTGCGTTGAAAAATGGTCAATGACAAGAAAAATAACCGCTATTGCGTATGTAAGCGGTTACTCCTATTTTTTTCTACGCCTAACTCGTTACTGATCTTCCACACGACTATCCCCTCCGAAGCGAATGCATCAGCCAACTTGAACTAGAGAACACGAAAAAACTCCATCTTTCTCCTAGTCCCATAGCATTGCAGCAATGGTGGCCTGTGGTGGATCGAGAAGTATACTGAGGATGATGAAGCTTTATGCGTCTCGTTTTCTGCCTGAACCTGTTATCTGTGTTACGGTTCACCTGTAACACAACTGTTACTGAATGCACACTCTCTCGTGAGTAGTGATTATACTACTTTTGTCAAAACATGTCAACACTTTCTGAGATCGTCAAAAAGTACTGTATGGAGATAGCGTTCGGCGGCGCTAGGAAAGATGGTAACGATGACTTTGCCCTGGTTGTGCTCCTTGCTGGCCTCTTGCAGAGCTGCCCAGGCTACGGCCCCGCTACTGATACCAACAGAGAGGCCCTCTTCTTCCATGAGGCGAATAGCAGTAGCTACTGCATCGTAGTCGGTCACGGCTACGACTGAATCGATGAGATCAACACGGAGAGTGTCGGGCAGAAAGCCTGCACCAAGCCCTTCGATACGGTGAGGACCAGGTCGCCCACCGGAGAGCACTGCGCAAGAGGCGGGTTCAACCGCAATCACTTCCAATGAGGGTTTGTGTACACGTAGTCCCTCGGCCACACCGGTTAACGTTCCTCCCGTGCCTACTCCAATGACGACCATATCAACCATGCCATCTGTCTCTTCCCATATTTCCTGGGCGGTGCCCATGCGGTGAGCACGTGGGTTAGCTTGATTGTAGAATTGCTGGGGATACCAGGCATTGGGCAAAGTCGTGCGTAGCTCAGTCACTTTATTGATAGCCCCGTGCATACCCTGTGCCCTAGGTGTGAGCACCACTTGGCTACCAAAGCGTTTCAAAAGAAGACGGCGCTCTAGGCTCACAGTGTCAGGCATAGTCAGGATACAACGATAACCGCGAGCTACAGAGAGCCAAGCCAGCGAGATGCCCATGTTCCCACTAGTAGGTTCCATAATCACGCTGCCGGGCCGTAGCAGCCCTTGCGCCTCTGCTTCACAGATCATCTGCAACGCTACCCGGTCTTTGACACTACCCCCTGGGCTAAACATCTCCAGTTTTGCCAGCACTGTTGCAGCACTCTTGGGAACCACTTGCTTTAGCTCGACTAGGGGAGTGTGACCGATGAGTTCGGTCACATCTTTTGCCCAACGCTTCATGGCATACTGTCTAGATATAATACATAGTCTCCGCACTTCCAGCTTGATGACGCTGTGCCAGTTCCTCTATTGTAGTGGATGAAAGTACCTGCTGCGTCATAGCATCTATTTTCTGCCAGACTTCACGTAATGCACAGCCAGGAGAGAGTTTACAGGAGTCAGGATTGGGAAGACACTCCATAAGAGGAACATATCCTTCAAGAGCTGACATCACCTGACCCATAGTGATTTGAGATGGCGGCTTTGCTAGCATATGGCCACCCTTTGGCCCACGCACGCTCTTGACTAGGCCCTCTTTGCGCAATACCATAAGTATTTGATCAAGATATTGCTCGGGGATATACTGCCTCCTTGCAATATCTGCGCTCTCTACTGGCCCCTGACCATAATATGCTGACATGTCAAGCATGGCCCTTAAACCATAATCTCCCTTCATTGTTAGCTTCATTATGAGGAACCTTTCCATGAGGCGCTATAGGTACTAGTGGAATACTCTTTTCCTAGCGTTAAGAATATATCAGTTCTACATTCATGTCAATGGGACTGGCTAGATTAATTTCTGCTGAGGATACCAGGAAAAGCAATGTTTCTACTTGCAGTTACATTATGAGACATCTATAATAGTTTCCAAGGGGTGATTTATGCCCTATTGTTACATAAGATGTGTTAAGGGGAATATACCATGCAGCAAAGCGCTTCCTGGCAAGCACATCAGGAAAAACAAACACTGCAAAAGGTGCTTGTCATCGACGACGAGAATAACATTGTGGAGTTCATTCGCCTAGGATTGCGCTACGAAGGTTTTCAGGTGGAGTCAGCCCCGGATGGGGAACAGGGGGTCATAGCCGCACAGCGCCTTAATCCAGACTTAGTCATCCTTGATTTGATGATGTCTGGTATTGATGGACTAGAGGTCTGCCGACGCCTACGTGCCAATCCTACAACACGCGATCTACCCATATTAATGTTGACGGCAAAAGACGAAGTGCAAGACCGCATTACTGGTCTAGACGCGGGCGCAGATGATTATTTGACAAAACCATTTGATTTCGACGAGTTGTTGGCACGTATTCGCGCTATCTTGCGCCGCCAGAAGCGTTCGCAGGCAGGTACGGAGGATGGCGATGAGCATAATGAACAAATCCTACAATTTGGTGATCTTCGTCTCAACATGGCAACGCGTGAGGTCACACGTAGAGGTGTCCTTATTGAGCTTACTGCCACGGAGTATAATCTGCTGCATCTCTTCATGAGTCATCCACGCCAAGTGCTTGACCGCCAGACGATTCTGAACCGCGTATGGGGCTATGACTTTCTAGGTGAGACGAATATTATCGAAGTCTATGTGCGCTACTTACGTGAAAAAATTGAGGATGCGCCTAGTTCGCCGCGCCTCATTCAAACAGTACGTAGCGTTGGCTATATCTTAAAAGGATAAGAGGAGGCTTATAGTTTTGTTGGGATATTGGAGTCTGATATGAGCGATATGCAGCAGCAAATCGAAGCTATACAGTCTCACAGGAACGATACTCTCCCTTTGTTTCGTCCTTTCTTTGGTTTGCGTGTACAACTCACTTTTATATATAGCATACTACTTATTCTTGTAGTTATGGTTACGTATATAATTGATTCTTGGCACCGCGATGCCACTTTTTCAGGTACAATATTGATCATTATTGTTACACTCGGAATACTTCTGGCGTTTCTACTCACAACTATATTACTGCAGCCACTTTGGCAGGTCAGAGACGCGGCACAAGCCATTGCGCAAGGCGATCTTAAGCAAGATGAACTCCTCCCATTGCGTTTACCTCCTCGTGATGAGTTTGATCATTTGGCAGAAAGCCTCCATACGATGGTGATGCAACTGGAGCAAGCTGAAGAGATGCAAGACGCCTCAGCACAACGCTTTCAACGTTTTTTCTCGGATGCTTCTCATCAATTACGCACACCCCTTACCTCTCTGCGCGGTTTTACTGAGGTACTTATGCGTGGGGCGAAAGACGATCCTGAAACGATGCAGCGTGTGCTCAAGCTCATGAAGAGCGAGGGGGAGCGCATGACTTACCTTATCAATGACTTGCTCACGCTCTCGCGCCTCGACGATAGTCGTGCTATAAAAATGCAGTATGTTGATCTTATCCAACTAGCGAAAGAAAGAATTGATTATGTTAAGATGCGCACAGCGGATGAGCGTAACATTACTCTTTGCGTAACAACGCAAGGCAGCCTGGGTATAGAGGGCAATGAAGAGTATCTCAAGCAACTGCTGTTCATTCTGCTCGACAATGCTGTCAAATATGGGCGTCCCGCGCCTGAAGGGAGAATTACTGTTGATCTTAGCTGGCGAGATCAAGGTGTAATTTTGCGTGTCATCGACAACGGAGAGGGCATCAGCCGCGAGGATCTTAAGTATATCTTCGATTCTTTCTATCGTGGAAAGCATCAGCAAGACGAGCCTATCACAGGTACAGGGCTTGGCCTTACCATTGCTAACGCGATTGTACGCGTACACAAAGGAACGATCTCTGTCCAAAGCGAACCTGGGATCAATACGGTTTTCACCGTCAACCTCCCCTGCAAGCAATAACCAAGAAACATGTTGTAGGTGTGGACTACGCCATACCTACAACATGTTTCTTGGTTATTCAGATGGTAAGCCGCGCTGCAAGCGCTCAATGATCTCTTTCAACCTGCGCGTTTCGGCGGCATGTTGACTCTGCAATTGCAAAATCTCTTGCTGTAACTCTTCTTGCATACGCTCCATGCGATCCTTCATGTGCAAGATGGCCTCGACTCCGGCCAAGTTGACACCAAGGTCGCGCATCAGGCTACGGATATGCATGACACGCTCAATGTCCCTGTCTGAGTAGAGGCGCGGACTGTGAGGACTACTGCCCTTGCGCTCAGGTGAGATCAAGCCTATGCGCTCGTAATGACGCAACGTCTGCTCATGTACATCAGCCTTGGCAGCGGCTATGCTGATAATGTACCATGCGCCATCACTCTTCTCAGGCATACTACTTCTCTCTTTTTTACGAACGAGCCGTGGTACTACGGCTCTGCGCTAATTTCTCAAACAGCCTGCGCTCCTCCGAGGAAAGGTGCATAGGCAATACAACCTTAACACGGGCGTACAGATTCCCAGCGCCTTCCCCACGTAGGCGCGGCATGCCCTTACTCCCAAGTCGGAAGGAGCGTGCATTCTGCGTCTCTGTGGGAATAGTGAGCATAAGTTTGCGCCCGTCTGGCAGCAATACAGGTACTTCACCGCCCAACATGGCGGTAAACAGGTCAACGTCTACATCGGTATACAGGTCGTCTCCCTTGCGCTCGAACGCTGGATCAGGCTTCACGCTGATCACGAGGAAGAGATCACCGCGAGGCCCACCACCAATACCAGGCTGTCCTTCGCCTGCCACGCGGACTTTAGAACCATTGTCCACGCCCGCAGGAATCTTTACTTGGATGCGCTTGTTGCGTGGTACGATACCCTGCCCCTCGCAGGTCGCACACACTTTTCCTGCAACTTCTCCCGTCCCCTGGCATGTCGGGCAAACTTCAGTCGATTGAATATTGAAAGTGCGTGTACCTCCAACGTATGCTTCCTGCAGGGTTACCTCAACAGGCTGCTCAATATTGTCTCCGGCGCGTCGGCGCATATCGGCACGCGTGCCATTGGTTCCCATTGAGCTACTAAATCCGCTACGTCCGAAGAGCGCCTCAAAGAAATCGGAGAAGGCGGCATTGTTCGGGTCGAAATCAATGGTTGACCCACGGCCACCCGTTCCGTACGTGTAGGTAGAGGTGCGTCGTGCGCCAGCATTGGAGAAGTTCGAGCCGAATTGTTCCTGCCAGTTGGGGCCAAGGGTGTCATACTTGCGCCGCTTGTCACTATCAGAGAGCACCTCGTAGGCTTCATTGATCTCTTTGAACTTCTCTTCGGCCTTCTTGTCGCCAGGGTTCACATCTGGGTGGTGTTTGCGTGCCAGTTTGCGAAAGGCTTTTTTGATGTCATCTGAACTGGCCCCTCGCGCCACCCCCAGTATTTTATAGTAATCTTTGTACTCCATATCTCAGTCTTTTCTCGCCTAGCTCCAGAGGGCGACCTTGCAGCCGCCTGAAGTTATTTGCCACCCATACTGACTTTAACGCGGGCCGGGCGTAGTGTCTCATCGCCGAGCGTATACCCTTTGAGCACCTCTTCGACGATGGTTCCCTCGGGCTTGTCACTGTCCTGGACAGCCTCAACCGCCTCGTGCACATATGGGTTAAAGGTCTCTCCCACAGTGGCTACGGGTTGTAGTCCTTCACTACGCATCACTTCGTTCATTTGCCACTGCACCATGCGTAGTGCCTGCTGCAGCCCCTGGCGATCCAGCGTATCCTGGTAGACGAGTGCGCGCTCGACATTGTCAACCACGCCGAGCAATTTATGCAGCAATGCCTTCTTCTGCTGTTGTATACGGTCAGCAAGCACACGCTCCTGGCGTTTGCGGATATTCTCCACGTCTGCACGTTCTCGTAGGTATTTACTCCAATTGTCAGTTGCCTCTTGGCGTGCCTGAGCAAGCAGGGTCTCCAATTCAGCGATACGAGCGGCATCCGTTGCCACATGCGCAGTGTTAGACGCCGCTGCTGTCGGCTCTACGACGGGCTGCTTGTCCGTGGAAAAATCCTGGGGCTCTTCCATCACAGTTGGCTCTCCTTAGTAACATATATTCGTATAATGAAGGTATCTTGGTTTACCGATGAGGTGCTTACCTAGATTTTATTACTCTCACAGTATAAAACTTGAGTGTGTTCTTGTCAAGAATACTTGCTGCGCGCTTCTAGCCGTGTTGACGTACACAGTACACTAGTGGTAGGCATACGGTTTTTCAGCGGTATGCAAAAAGAGTAGAACAGGATAGGATTGTAATGGGCACATTTAATGAAGTAGTAGAATTCAGCGGACACATCATCGACTCATGGACACTACCTCGCGCGTGGGATACGATCATGGACCAGGGGGGCAATTTCGTCGTGGAGGAAATACGCATTGGCGTAAGCAAGACAGAGACGAGTTATGTACGCATTAAGGTTGAAGCACCCAACGCAGAGCTACTTGACCGCATCATCTCAGAACTGCAGCAGTTGGGTGCGGTCCTGTTCAACGCAGAGGATGCCCATACAGAGGTTGTTGAGAAAGATGGTGTGCTTCCCTTCAAGTTCTACTCAACCACTAATCTGCCCACTCAAGTACGCCTGAACGGCCAATGGGTCAACGTTGAAGGCGTCGAGATGGACGTGATTATCGTCATCGACTACGAGAAAAAGCATGCCTACTGCAAACCGATGTGTGAGGTACTCGTTGGCGAGCACGTGGTTGTCGACCACAAGGGTATTCGCGTACAACCCTTTGCACGCGGTCGTGAGCGCGAAGCTTTCGCTTTCATGCAGAGCGATGTCTCCTCTGAGAAGGTTAAGGTGCTGGCGATCCACCAGATTGCAGAGTGTATGAAGGAGATACGGGCGCATAACGGCAAGATTCTCTTCGTGCTCGGACCAGCCGTCATTCACACTGGAGCCGGGCGCTATGTCGCCGAACTGATGCGCCGTGGCTATGTGCAAGCCATCTTCGGTGGCAACGCTATCGCTGCTCACGACGTCGAATCGGCCCTCTTCGGTACCTCGCTCGGTGTTGACCTCCATACAGGAGAGCAGGTCGAAGGCGGACACCGTAATCACCTACGCGCCATTAACAGCATACGCGCAGCAGGCTCAGCGGAAAAAGCCGTAGAACTGGGCATACTACGCGAGGGCATCACCTACGAGGCCATTAAACGCAACATTCCTATGGTGCTAGCAGGCTCCATCCGCGATGATGGCCCCATGCCCAATGTGATTACCGACGTACAAGAGGCCCAGCGTCGCATGCGCCAAGAAGTACAGGGTGTTGAAATGTCCATTATGATCGCCTCTATGCTACACGCGATCGCCACGGGCAACCTCCTGCCCGCCAAAGTTCACACTGTC
>JAFATZ010000376.1 GCA_019243675.1 Ktedonobacteraceae bacterium
GTTGTTGATGCTCCGCGTGCGCAACTGTGGCAACATGGAGCGCGGCAAAATCATGTTGACGCGCACACCCAGAGCACCCTCATCACGTAGCTCCTGGAAGAGATGCAGCGAGGTTTCGCCCTCGATATCATGAATGGTGGTGATACCATAGCGTTGTAGCTCCAACAGCGTACTCTGCAATAGTACGCTGTTCATCTGTGAGTCTGATCTGTCGATGACACTATAAACCAGACTAGTAGCACCTTCTTCTTGTAGTACACCTGTTGGTTCGCCTGTGCCATCGCATAAAATAGCGCCTGTTGGTGGTTGTGGTGTCGCAGCAGTAATACCAGCACGTTGCAGAGCAAGAGAGTTGACCCAGAGCAGGTGTCCATCTTTGCTCCATAGGGCAACGGGATGTGTGGGCGCGACGGCGTCGAGCGAAGCCTTGCTAGGAAAACGTTCATCGGGCCAGAGGTTTTTGTCCCAGTGTCCACCGAGTACCCACTTGCCCAGCGGTATTTGTGCAGCTCGTTGACGTACCAGCGCCGCCACTTCATCCTCGCTGGTACAAGTTCCCGCATCAATATAGTAGGCACGGTGAGCGGTATCGAGTAGGTGGATGTGAGCATCGATGAAGCCTGGAAGCACAGTTTTTCCGTGCAAGTCTACCAGTTCCCCATGTGCTCTACTCACACTGCGTACTTCATCATTCGTACCCACAGCCAGAATACGCCCACTTGCGCTGTCGATAGCTATAGCCTGCGCACGCGGTTGATCCACATCCATTGTATAGATATTGCCATTCAAGTAGAGCATGGTGCTCATCAATCAATACCTTTCAATCCACATTCATCACTAACAGCAACAAAACGCGCAATCGCTTGAGCGAGTAACGCTGGACGTTGCAACTGAATTTCATGCGAAGTTGCAGGCATCCACAGCACTGAGCAACGTCGGATAATGCGTGACACCTGCAGCGCCATATGGCCCTTGGCAGAGGCAAAATCCTCGGCCCGCTCCAGCCGCTCTGGGAGTTCCTCTCCTGACTTCGGTTCAGTCGCGGCTGGAACCAGTAGTACAGGGCAGGTTACTTTGCTATAGTACGACAAGGCGCGGTCTTCCCACAAGGATGTACGAATACGGCGCTGAATATCGGCATGCAGATGCTCTTCGACGCGGCCATCAGGGAGTTCTCGAATATAGGTGAGTACGATGCACTGCACTTGCGGTGACCAGAAAGTACACATCTCATTACGCATTGCCTCTAGATATGCTGTTCGAGAGGTAAACCATCGCGGTGGTACCTGCTCGTTGATAAACCGCTTGCGCACCATACCAGGCCAGTGTCTCGGTTCGACGAAAAGAGAATCAACCAGAATGAGGTGGCTCACGAGCGCAGGGTGGCGTGCAGCCAGCACGAGTGCTACACGCCCTCCCCAGCCATGCCCAACTAAAGCAACTTTACCGAAGCCCAGCGCAGCCATAGCGTGAACAATGTCCTCTGCTATCGTCACGAGATCATAGCCGCTCGCGGGCTGATCGCTCTGCCCGTGGCCGCGCATGTCGAAAGCAACGACGATACGCCTTTGATAGAGATGTTCGGCTACCAGACGCCACGTGTCGGCAGTAGCGCCGAGACCATGCAGCATTACTAAAGGAATTGCATCATCTTGCGGTGGCAATTCAAATGTAGAGGTTTGTGTCTGAATCAATTGTTCAGCATCCCATTCAAGATAGTGTAACTGTATTCCATCAGCATCTATAAGGGAGCTACGAGGTTCTAGCATGACACACATCTCTCTAGTGCTGTGCTCCTTCACCATGTCAAAAAATTGTCACTACTATTGTACCCTCCATACGGCGCTCATTTCAAAAAAAGTGAGTTTGCTCCCAGGGCTTCTCCTTGCCAAAGCCCCACCCAGAAAAACTCTCTTTTTCTAGTGGCATTGGAAACATTGAGCTTTGCCACAATACGGTTGCCCAACAAGGGTATTGTGGAATTCAGTATTTTCCCATTTTTTGGGCGAAAAAGATGAGAACTTTTATTGACATTTCGGCTTGAGCCAAGTACAATTGTGGAAGATTAGACGGATATCGTGCGTTATAACTTAGGAGGCATCTTCATGGCTGTTGTACCTACGGATTTTTATCGTCATGAGAACCTCGTCCGAAAGTCGATACAAATCCCCTCGTCACAACATAAGGAACTCAAAGCCCTCGCTGTTGAACTTGAATCCTCTCTAGGAGATGTCGTGGAGACTATAATGGAATTGATGAGACAAGATAACTATCAGCAACTCAAAGCTGCGGTTGTACAGAAACGCGAACGCGCCCTCTCTTCCCTTAACCATTCCCTCGACGAAGCATATACTTATCTCGGTTCTATTCCCGACACTCTTGAAGATGCCAGATTCTTTTTTGACGCTGGGCACGAAGGTATGGTTGCATGAGTGATGAGGCCAGGCAAACACTGCCCAGCCCTAGACAACAAGATACACATGCTGTAATAGCCAGCCCACGACGTGGTGAGATCTGGGATGTGAATTGGTCTCCTGGTCGTGGTGCTGAGCAACAAGGGGTAAGACCAGCTTTAATTATTCAGAATGATCGAGGCAACGCATCACCCACTTACCCCCTTACTATTGTTGCCTCTATGAGTCGCACGGAGCGAGAGTTGCCCCTGCACGTGCGTATCGCTCCCAACGAAGACAATGGTCTGGTTGACTTTACTGATGTAAAATGCGAACAGGTCATGTCGATTGAAAAGTCGCGCTTGCTCCGCCGCCGAGGTGCCATCAACACGGAGGAGTTGAGTCGGGTGGACCTGGCGCTCAAATTGAGCTTGAATTTGCTTTCGTGACTACGAGCGATGTCACGGTTAATACTATTAATACAATACACGGGTTACATTAGCTGATCGCTTCGTGAGGAAGCAACGCATGTACTCCGAATACTCCGCCATTAACAATTTGTGTCACATGCAGATCAACGACCACGCTCGCCATTGCAAGCGCTTCAGGACGCGAGAGGTGATACTGCTCACCAAGCACATTCAGCATGGCTCCCAACGCGATCAGGGAGGCTTCGTACAGCTCTTCATGGAATCCAAGCGTTACCCATCCTCTCGGGGTCTTTGCACGAGGTGTCGTCAGGTGCATGTCGTCACGCACATAGAAGGTGAGATCAACGCGTTCCATCGGGCACTCAAGCCCCACTCCACTCACCTCACCATCTCCTTGGGCAGCGTGCCCATCCCCTGTCGAGAATAGTGCTCCAGAAACCGAGATCGGCAGAAATAGCGTGCTCCCTGCGACGAGTTCTTTGCAGTCTATATTCCCTCCACAATAACGCGGTGGAACGGTAGAATGGATGCCCGGCTCATCGGGTGGCATGCCCATAGTCCCCATAAAGGGATGTAGCTTGACAGTTCGTCCGTATTGATCTCGTCCTGTCATCGTGTCAGCATCAAGAGTCCACACCAATAACGTCGCTAACTCCAACCCAAGCCGATGCGTCATTTCCGAACGCTGGCTGCCCGCGCTAGTCCATCCCCAGGCACCTGGCCGCACCTCGCTGATTTGTATTTCCAGAGTCATACCAGGTTGCGCTCCACGGATGGCGATGGGGCCGCAGAGTGCATGTCCATCATCGCGCCCCTTGATGCGAGGCGCAAATGTCTTGCGCGGTGCTTCTCGTGAGAGACGCGGCTCTAGTCCCCACCCAACATCCAGTGTGCGAAAACGCACCGTATCGCCCGAATCAATGGTCAAGATAGGTGGAAACTCGCACGAGAAACTGCCGTGTAAGGTTCCCTGTTCCGGTTCAACAGTATAAGTTGCCATGCTATTCCTCACAATCTCAACAAAATGCCCTCAACTGGCGATACTTTGATACGTGGAAAATAGATATTTGTCGAAGTCTTTGACGTATGAAGTGCTCTGCCAGCGTGCCATTGCCTTTCGCAGGTCGACGATACGCCGCACGACCATCAGTGACCTCGTTTGATGCATCAGCGTTAAGACCTGGGTAGCTGTCTTACAGGCTTGTTCGACTTCTTTTTGTTGCAAGTACGCAGCGGCGAGATCAGCGAGAATGACCGCTCGATGCCGAATGCGTGAGGGCGGAATAGCTCCCAACGCCTCCGTCAACACCTGTTCTGCCTGCCTCGCCATCTTTGGCTGAGCAAACTGAAGGTAACAAACACCTTTATATCCAAGCAATGTGAGCAGATTGACATGGATCGCATACATATCGTCTTGCCATGCTTTCTGCTGAGCTATAAACGTTTCTGCTCTCTCTAGCGTGCGAAGACATGCTGACTTTCGATGCATCCGGGCCAACACCTCTGCTTCCACAACCGAAAGCCAGGAGCACACCAGTGGATTCGCCTCGTAGGCAGCACGTTTTTGTGCTTCTTGGAGCATGTCGTGCGCGTCCTGCAACTGACGGTTATAGGTAGCGACAAAGCTTTTTCTGCCAAGGCTCACTGCATAGGCCGTGTGATCCTCAACGTGCTGAGCAGTTTGAAGGGACATATCGTAATAGTTCTGGGCCACATTATACATATTCAGATCAAACGATATCAACCCAATCATGCGGCTGCTCGTCGTAGCAATAGAGCATAAGCGACGATGCAGCGGCGTAACATGCGGATATTTCAAAAGGTGAGTAATGGTCCCAAGATGCCCAAGCGTCCCTGCGAGTAGGTCATGAGATGACAGAAATAGATGCATGCGTTCATAGTGTTGATTAATGGATTCTAGGTCATCAAGCGTGGTCTCGTCAAGAGATGACTGAGTATTTACTGCTTTGGAGAGTCGGTTCCATGACTCAATAGCAAGCACCTCTTGTGGAGCGACAACGACAGTTCCAACGGTACTAGCTATATCTTGCAGGATTTTGCGGCGTGCTTCAGAGACCATGTGGATTTCCGAATCTAGCAATACAGGAACCTGCTGCTCAGGAGGAGTCAGCACGTTAGCAGTTGTAGATATATTGATGGTTGATTGCGATGGCTGAGAACGAGAAAAAGGTTGTTCTGAGAGTAAATCACTGACTGAGCATTTCAATAGCCTTGCTAGCCGTTTGAGCCCCTCTCTCGGCATGGGGCGAACACCTATAACATAATCGGTAAAGGTACGGCGCGGAATGCCAATCTTACGAGCAGCCTCCTGAATGCTATATCCTTGTCGCCGAATGTAGTAGC
The DNA here is from genome assembly GCA_019243675.1 of Ktedonobacteraceae bacterium. Classification (GTDB taxonomy): domain Bacteria; phylum Chloroflexota; class Ktedonobacteria; order Ktedonobacterales; family Ktedonobacteraceae; genus JAFATZ01. The sequence continues at coordinate 5,189 of JAFATZ010000376.1, forward strand.
GAATGTGGTTCGGATAGGGACACTCTTCACTACCTTCTGTCATACGCACTCTCTCCATCTATTGGATTCCTTAACAACGTTTTTCCCACTCGGCATCAAACAATGCAGATTGATTATAACACAGATGCGGTCAGCAGGATGTGAGCGAGAGGGTCCTGGTAAAAACACATACATATGATCCATGCTTGTTTGAGCGGGACACTGACTCAAAAATAGCTCAAAAGCTGCCTAGACTCCCCATTTCTTGCGCAGAATTCACCGTAGATTTGCCTCCTGTTTTGCGCAAAAACAACTTGTTTCTAGCCGATATCCGAGAGTACAGATGTAGAATTGCGTAATGAAGTGTACAGCATCACTTCATCACGAATTTTCACCTGTTTGAGGATGCCACATCCCCGTCGCAGTGAGCAAGGAGCCATCATGGATAAGCCCGAAGTGGGGGAGATTTGCCAAGAGTTACGCCGTGTGTTGGTGTCGATGCGCTTCTTGTTGGGCGGACCTACCTTTCAAGAGGAACAGATGGCACTACTACGCGCCTGTCATGCTCACGTGGGGCACTATTATGAGCGCCTTTTCAAGCTGGTTGGGCCTGCTCAGGCCGACTACCTATTGCAGTACGTCTATCTGCAGGTTTTGCAGAGCGAACAAAGGAGAAGCGATGAGTTCGTTACCAGAAAAGAAGACTAGCGAGCGAATACTGTGGATATTCATGTATAGTCGGGAGGAGATCATCGTCCCGTCCACAGCTTTTACAGTAGTACCTTTCTATGCCAGCTCCCAGGCGGATGCAGAGCAGCAGATGCATGCATGGAGTGAGCGACAACCCTTTCCGGTTGTCTTCGTCAGCCTAGAGGCTTATCCCTATGGCTTTCAAATACACTATCATGGTTACCCTGGCAAATTACCAACTGAGGATATGTAAGGTACATCGGTCTCAGTGGTAATCTCAAAGGGAGCTAGTAGCGCCCTGGCCCTAGCGAAGTGGCGGGCGTCATGCTCCCAATCTTCTTTACCGTTCTCAGCGGTGAAAATAGGTGTCTCTAACAGCACAGCAGTAGCAGTGAGGCGCGGATCGCACAATAGTGTGCGTAGCCCCTCCTCTCCGATAATACCTTCGCCCAGCCGTGCATGTACATCCCGGTGACTTCCCAGGGCCACTTGTGTATCATTGAGGTGAATAATTTTCAGGCGCGCCAGTCCGACAGCGTCGTCAAAATGCTGTATCACCGCTAAAGTAGACTGGGCACTGGAGATATCGTGGCCTGCACCCCAGAGGTGTGCCGTGTCTAGGCACACTCCCAGACGCTCCTTATGGTCCGTCAGATCGGCCAAGACAGCCCCAAGCTGCTCAAAACTATGTCCAAGCGTACTACCCGCTCCAACATCATTCTCTAACAGCAGGTACACGTCAGGCGGTACCTCAGCTAGCACGCGCTTAACCCCCTGGGCAATACGCGCTAATCCTGCCTCGACACCCGAGCCACGGTGACTTCCCGTATGAAACACAACGTATGTAGCCCCGAACTGCGCTCCTCGCTGCATTGTCCAGATCAACAGCGCGATTG
>JAFATZ010000087.1 GCA_019243675.1 Ktedonobacteraceae bacterium
GGACCTAGTCACAATTGACGATCAGATACAGGCTCTTGCAGTTGAGGGGATGAACCAATGGCTTGGAGGAAATCCTCGGGACATGTACCGGCCCGCTGTTACTTCCCGCCGCGAAGTATCGCCCATCGGGGCTGACTGCCACAGAAAGGACAGCGCCGAAGGCTTAGGACCGTCACCATACAGCAACGCTCCTGCACGATCCACTTGGTTAACTCAGCAGCTTCCATCTCGCGACCTGCGAAGTGACTCACGTCGAGTGCTCCTACCCAGTCAACGCACGGCAAGGATGCAGCAGGATCCTTTCCAAGGTGGGCAACGAGCGTCTCGGCCTGTGAGAAAAGCTGGACGGGCACAGGAGGACGAGGACTAAGCAGGTCATGGAGCCAAGCCTCATCCAGCAGTACCTTCTGGTGTGCCGCACGCCAGAAGGCGCGGATATCCTCGGCCTCATGCCCGACTGGAAAGACCGAGTTTCGCACACCTAGCGCAAGCAACGCTTTGAGGTGCTCGGCTTTGGGATACGCGAGACCTCCCTCCCACTGCGCCACCGCACGCCGGGAGACCACCAGCAGGTCTCCCAAGCCCCCTTGCGTCAGGCCGAGGTGTGTGCGTAGCGTCACCATAAGTTGACCGAAGGCATAGTCTCGCTCTCTGTAAGAGTGTCTCTTCACGGCGTTCTCCCTTCCGTGTGACCCAATCGAATCTCCTCCCGTACTGGCAAGCATGATCCTGTCTGGCATTTTGTACTTATCGCTTGCAGTATAGCTGCGAACAGAGAGTGTGTGATCTCCAAAAAGATATAATGTGCTAGCGAAAAAGATATATTGAGCAGGCCCATGCATGTGAAAGGCAATAGCCAGAAAGATATATGAAAGACCAGAATCTCCCTCTTCTCACGCCGTTGATTGGTCGCGAACAGCAGGAGCAAGCTATCAGTGCTTTACTTCTACGATCTGAGGTCCGGCTCCTCACACTTACCGGGACCGCTGGCATTGGCAAGACACGCCTAGCTCAGAAAGTAGCGACGGATCTGAGCAAGGCATTTCCTGATGGCGTCTGCTTGGTACACCTTGCTCCTATCAGCGAGGCTGATCTGGTCTTGCCCACCATCGCACAGACACTCGGCTTACGAGATGTCAAGGACCATGTGCTGTTTGAGTCGCTCAAAGCTTTCCTGCGTCACAAACACCTCCTGTTGCTGCTGGATAATTTCGAGCAGGTTCTCGAAGCCGCTCCCACAGTGGTTGAACTGCTCCTGGCTTGTCCATCGATCAAGATTCTGGTGACCAGCCGAGCGGTACTGCACGTGGAGGGGGAATACCAGTTCTCCGTGCCTCCGCTCTCCTTGCCTGATCCGCTTCACTTGCCAGCACATGAGGAACTGTTGCGCTACGCGGCAGTTACCCTTTTCGTTCAGCGCGTGCAGATGGTGAAGCCCCAATTTGTCCTTTCTGAGGACAATGCGGCTGCTATAGCCCAGATCTGTATCCGACTGGAAGGGTTACCACTATCCCTGGAGCTAGCAGCAGCGCGGAGCAAACTTCTGTCTCCCCAGACTTTGCTCCGGCGGCTCAAACACAGGCTTGCCGTGTTGACGGGTGGAAGGCAAGATGCTCCCACCCGGCAGCAGACCCTGCGTGCTACCATGAGTTGGAGTTATGATCTGCTGAACGCCGAGCAGCAACGGTGTTTCCGACGCCTGGCCATCTTTGTTGGCGGCTGTACGTTGGAGGCTGCGGAAGCGGTCTGTAGCACAGCTGCGGATATCTGGCTTCCCATCATGGACCTAGTTGCATCCCTGCTTGACAAAAGCTTACTGCAACAGAGCGACCGAGCTGAAGATGAGCCGCGTCTGTTGATGCTAGAAACGATCAGAGAGTATGCGCTGGAAAGACTTGTAGCTTCTGGAGAGCTGGAGTCAACAGAGAAGACACATGCGATGTGCTACCTCGCACTTGCCGAGCAGAGTGAGCCGGAATTATTCGGGCACCAGCAACGCCTGTGGATGAATCGCCTGACATGGGATGCCGAAAACTTTCGAGCAGCCCTGCAGTGGTCGCAAACCCATCAGAGGAAGGAACATTTGCTCCGCTTGGCAGGAAATCTCGGGCATTTCTGGTACATGTGCGGTCGTTTTAGCGAGGCTATGCTCTGGATCGAGACAGCATTGCGGGAAGTGGCACCCGACGTCGCCGTTTCCGCACGCATCAAGGCACTTTATATTGTGGCCCTGATTGCCAGCCACCTAGGGCAAAGCGACCTCCTCTTCGTTCGGGCAGGGGAATGTCTGACGCTCGCCCGGCAGAATGGGGATAGTCGAGGCTTTGCGATAGCTTCCTGGCCCCTGGTACACCACTTGCTGGCAGGTGGGGACATCGTAGGAGCACACGCCCAGGCAGAAGAGACGCTGACATTTGTCCGGGCGCATGCACCAGCAGAGGATAGCTGGACTCTGGCGTGTGCTCTCAATGCTTTTGGATCGGTGGCTTTGTCCCAGGGTGACTATACGCAGGCACAGCATTTGTATGAACGTGCCCTCGCCCTCTTCAAAGAAGCAGGGGATCTCTGGCTCTATGGGGAGCTACACCTATTCTTAGCAAACGTCTACTGGGCACAAGGGGATCAGACAAAAGCGCGGACCTTCCTGAGAGAAGGACTCACCATCCATGACCAGCTCGGCAATGCGTGGGTAACGGGTTGGTTTGTGAGCCTCTTCGGTAAGATTGCCCTGCGCCAGGGTGACATCCCGCGCGCACGTTTCCTGCTGGAAGCTGGCTTGAAGCGGCACCAACAACTCGGAGACCAGCAGGGCCAAGCGCTCATCTACGCCTTGCTTGCGCAGGCAGCGGCAAGGGAGGACGACTATACCTTGGCACGAAACCTGGCAATTCAGAGCCTAGAAACCGCACGCACCGTTTATGACAGTGGATCGCTCATCCTGTGCCTAGAAGAGTTGGCAGACGTTGTCGCAGGTCAGGGAGAGCCAGCATGGGCAGCGCAACTGTGGGGAGCAGCAGAACATTACCGCGAAGCCAGTCATACGTCACTCCCACTAGTGGAACGTCTTAGTCGCGCACGCCACATCGAGCAAGCGCAAGGTCTCCTCGGCAAGCAGATCTTTGCCGAAAGGTGGGCTGAGGGAAGAACTATGACGGCAGAACAGGCGATCGCTGCTTCCCCCACTCCTGACAGGACATCTAAAACTCAAACGCCTGCACAAGGAAGGCCCGGCCGGACTTCCATGACACAACCGTTACTTGATCCATTGAGCCAGCGCGAACTGGAGGTGCTGCAGTTGTTGGCAGGTGGGGCTTCCAACCAGGAGATTGCACTGGCCTTGGTCGTGGCACCAGGGACGGTCAAGCTCCATGTGAGCCATATCCTCTCGAAACTGGGGGTCAATAGTCGCACACGAGCCATTCTACGCGCCCGCGATCTTGGTCTGCTTACTGACGAGTACACAGTTTCTGAGTGAGTGGCAAGCTAGCTCTTCCTTCTTACTTAAGGAAAGTTTTATCCATCTGCTCCCCAGAAATGAAGCAAGGTGAAGTAATATGTCACCTGATGTAAGTTAACTTCTCTGGAGTATTCGTCTATACTCTTTCTTGAGGAAGCGGATGGCACATGGCGAGAACGAGGTATAATATTCCTTAGCTGTTTTTGAGACGCGGTGAACAGGAGAGAAATCGTAATGGCAAATCAGCAACAGTTAGACCTGTTAAAGCAGGGAGTAGCCTCCACTTGGAACAATTGGAGAGCAGAACATCCCGACACAGCTATCGAACTGAATAGTGTTGACTTGAGCGAGGGCAACCTGGGTGAAGTCAATCTCGCCGAGGTCGACCTCAGCGAGGCCGATTTGCGCAGGGCAGATCTCAACAATGCAAATCTGAGCAGAGCCAAGCTTGTGCGGGCCGATTTGAGTGGAGCCAATCTCGCAGGAGCTGATCTAAGCGATGCGGATTTGCGCGAGGCCAATCTCAGGAATGCTGACCTCAGAAATGCTGACCTCGCAGGAGCTGACCTGAGGAATGCAGATTTGCGCGATACTCGACTGTACTGGGCAATCTTGGAAGGAGCGCTCATCACCCCGGAACAGCTAAGCCAGGCCAGCGTGAAGGGCGAGAGCCTGTAGAAGGCGGATTATCGTTTTTTTTCGTTCTCAATCAACAAGGAGGAACAACATGGAACAGCTTATTGGTAACTTTCGCACGATGTTTTTGTTTCGCGGCATCGCTGCTATCCTGTTCGGCATACTAACTTTTGTATGGCCGAAGCTGACGCTGTCTGTCCTAGTGCTTTTGTTTGGCCTGTTTGCCGTCATCAGCGGAATCACTGCTGTGGCGGCTGCCCTGCGGAATACGGAAGAGCAAGGATGGGGATTGCTCCTGTTCGAGGGCATCCTGGGAATCCTGGCGGGGGTGATTGCCCTAGTCTGGCCCGCTATCACAGCGGTCGTTTTCCTGTACCTGCTGGCGGCCTGGGCGATCATTATTGGCATTATGGAACTGATAGCTCCGCTCTCGTTCCCCATGAGGGGTGGCCGTGCTGTGTTGACAGCTCTGGCCGGATTGGTATCGATTGTCTTCGGTATTCTTATCGCCTCCCAACCTGCAGCCGGGCTGCTCACCGTAGTCTGGTTGATCGGAGTCTACGCGATTGTGTTTGGAGTTATGTACCTCATAGCTTACTTCCAAGCACGCTCCCTGGCAACCAGCCTGGCCTGAACAGTATGCATTCGGGTACATCCTACTCGTGGTCCACCCCGCAAGAGGGTGGACCACGAGTACAGGCGTGGTCGAAGAAGGAGGTGGCGATAGAAACACAAAGATGGAAAAGACATGTCTGCAAATACAACTGTTACCGCACACGGAAAGGCAGCAACTGATGCGTTTACCTTCTGACCGCGACCGACGGAGGAAACTGATCACCGCATTGACGGCGCTAGCGTTTCTCGCCATCATAGGGATTGCACTGTATGCGATTTCGTTGATTGCAGGTGCAGTCATTCTCCTGCTCGTTTCTGCACTGCTCGCCTACATCATCTTCCCACTCGTGCAGTTTTTACAACGCCGCCTCCCACGCTCTCTGGCAATCGCCGTAGCCTATCTGCTGATAGCAGGCATCCTGGCTGGAGGTATGTTGATCGTGACTTCCGCCCTCATCCAGCAGTCAACCTCGCTTGCCCACTCCATCCAATTCCTGTTGAGTCCGGCGGGAGCGCATCAGATTCAACCGTTCATTGACTTTCTGGGAAAACTTGGTATTACCAAAGATCAGGTGGACCTGTTCAAAAACCAACTGTTTTCTCAAGTACAGGCCATCCTCTCAGCCCTGCTTCCTTTCCTGACCGGAGTGTTCACCAACATCACCAACCTTATCGTGGTGATCACGCTCAGTGTCTACTTTGTCGTCGATGGCCCACGCATCATTAGCTGGCTCCGCCTCAAAACCCCGGCAACACAAAGGGACACGATCAACTTTCTGTTGAGTACTCTCGATCAGAGCTTGGGTGGGTACCTTCGGGGATCATTGCTGCTCGCGCTTATAGGAGCCCTGAGTACCGGCGTTGGGCTTGCGCTGCTGCATGTCCCCTATGCAGCTTTGTTGGGAGTGCTCTTCTTTCTCCTCTACTTTATCCCGGTGATCGGTGCCAATGTGTTAGGACTGTTGTGTATTCTGGCAGCTCTACCGCTGGGGTGGGGGATGATGCTCATTGTGGCCATTTTTATCACGCTCCTCCAGGGGGTTGTTATGGGGCAGATACTCTCACCACGCATTTTCAGCAAGGCAGTGGGAGTCCATCCCATCGTGGCCCTTTTCGCGCTCTTCGCGGGTGGAGAACTCTTCGGATTGCTTGGAGGGCTCCTCAGTGTACCCGTTGCTGGCGCTCTCCAGCAGATTATCGTGGCTATCTGGCACAGGTGGAAAAATGAGCATTCCGAACAATTTCCGCCAGAACAGGTGCCTCTTCAACAATCAGCGTCCTTGCCAGGACAACAGGCTGCTCTGACAGATACAACACCCACCCCCGATATAAGACCCTGACCTTGAGTTTGAAGCAGCCTGGAGGAAAGTGCAGCCAGGCCAGGTTATTGCACTTTTTCCCACTGATAAAGTTTCACGCCTCTTTCCCCACCTTTCTTCACGCGCTCCGATTAAGCTGTGAATGTACTCGAGCTCTTAGATACTGTTCGTGATAAAACCATACTTCTGAACATACTCCACCGCTTTAGTCAGCCGACGCTCCTGTTGATCCGACTGCTCCTGCGACAATACTTCGGGCCGAGTTGCCTCCTCATCTGCCCAGAGCGTCTCCGCATACTGCAGTCGCGGGGACATCAAGGCAGGAGCCTTCTAAAAGGTCACTATAAACTCACCCATCTCTCGAAACTGTGGCCCGGACAGACCCAGCCGTTTTGTCTCATTGAGCCTTGCATAGAACGTGAACTACATGCCTTCAGGAGCAGGTCCTCCGATAGGAACCGCCTCGCTCACGATGCGCTCAATCTCCTGCAATGTGGCTTGGGCGAGATGAATCTCGCCTGCCTGGGCGGTTTGTTCGAGCTGTTCAGGATTGCGTGCCCCGACAATGGCCACATCGATCCCCGGCTGGGCTAGCACCCACGCAATCGCCAGTTGCGCTACACTCATGCCCTCTCGCTGCGCCAGACCCTTCAAGTGCTCCACGACTGCCAGATTGCGCCGAAAGGTCTCGCCGTGGAAGATCGCGCTCTTGCTGCGCCAGTCATCGGCGACGAAGGTCGTCTGTGGGGTGAACGCCCCAGCGAGCAGTCCATGTGCCAGCGCACCGTAGACGAGCACCCCGATCCCATGCTGAAGCGTATAGGGCAGGATCGCTTGCTCGATCTCTCGCCGGAAGAGGCTATAGGGCGGCTGTAAGCTATCTAACTTCCTAGTCTGTTCGAACGTTTTCATTTGTGCGACGTTGAAGTTGGAGACGCCCACATAGCGAATTTTGCCTTCGCGTACCAGTTGCTCCAGGGCGCTGGCCGTTTCCTGGATGGGCGTGTTGGGATCAGGCCAGTGCATCTGGTACAGATCAAGGTAGTCGACGCCAAGATTCCCTAAACTCAGCTCCACTCCCTGGCGCAACCAACGTGGACTAGCGTCGCGTAGGAGCTTCTCTCCTTCCAGACGCAATCCCCCCTTTGTCGCCAGCACCTCGCATCTCAGTTCCCCTCACTTCTCATGGTTTTGCCCCTGTGGTTCACACAAGCAGAGCGTGTTTGGCCGCGGTGCAGGCGGGCCCAAGCTGCTTCCAGGTGAGAGGACGCTCCAGTCCTCCTCTCACCCCACCCACTTCATCTCTCGCTGATAGCAAATGTGCCGACGGATGGCGAGGTTCTTCCAGACGAATGCCTCTGTTGAGTGAAGTGGGAGCAGAGAGCTGGAGATCCTTTCTCATCTGCTCCGCTTCCTAAGGCCTCACCAGTTGCCAGTTCGCTGCTTGTCTGCTCTGCTGACCGCCAAGGGCCAAACTATGGGAAGTGATGGGAACTGAGATGCGAGGTGCTGGAGACTGACTGCTCCCGCACATCCTGCTAGACTAGTGTGTAGGGAAACGGTGCCGACATGCCGTTTGCTCTCGGGCACCTGGCAACCGGATCCCAACCAGGAGAGCGTGTATGTGTAACAAGGTTGTCTTCAGACCCCCTCAACAGGAAGTGACAGATTACGAGAGGAGAAACTCTTGAGCGATCAACATGAACAACAACGACCACTAACGACGACCGATGCAGGTATTCCCGTCTCAAGCGATGAATACTCGCTCACGGTGGGTCCCGATGGACCTACGCTGCTGCAGGATAGCTACCTCATTGAGAAGATGGCCCAGTTCAACCGCGAGCGTGTCCCCGAACGCGTGGTCCACGCCAAGGGCAGTGGTGCCTTCGGCTACTTCGAGGTGACCCAGGACGTGACCCAGTGGACCCGCGCCGCCTTCCTCAACCAGGTCGGCAAGCGCACGCCAATGCTCGCACGATTCTCGACGGTCGCCGGCGAACAGGGCTACCCTGACACCGATCGCGACCCCCGCGGCTTCGCCCTCAAGTTCTACACCGAAGAGGGCAACTACGACATGGTTGGCAACAACACCCCAGTCTTCTTCGTGCGCGATGCCACGAAGTTCCAGGACTTCATCCGCTCCCAGAAGCGCATGCCCGACAGCGGTCTGCGCAGCAACAACGCGCAGTGGGATTTCTGGTCTCTGTCTCCCGAGTCGGCGCATCAGGTGACTATCCTGATGTCGGACCGGGGCACCCCACGCACCTATCGCTATATGAACGGCTATAGCAGCCATACCTATATGTGGATCAACGCCAAGGGGGAAAGCTTCTGGGTCAAATACCATTTCAAGACCGAGCAGGGGATCCAGAATTTCACCAATGCCGAGGCCCAGGCCATGAAGGCCGAAGATCCCGACTACCATCGGCGCGACTTGTGGGAGGCCATTCAGAGGAAGGAGTACCCGGTCTGGCGGCTGGAGATGCAGATCATGCCCTTCCAGGAGGCGGCGACCTATCGCTTCAATCCGTTCGACGTGACCAAAGTCTTGCCGCACAAGGACTATCCGCCGATTACGATCGGACGAATGGTGCTAGACCGCAATCCGGAGAACTACTTCGCCCAGATCGAGCAGGCCGCTTTTAATCCCTCCAACATGGTGCCCGGCGTTGGTCCCAGCCCGGATAAGATGCTGCTGGGTCGGCTGTTCAGCTATGCCGACATACACCGCTATCGCATCGGCACCAACTACAACCAGTTGCCGGTCAACGCGCCCCAGGTCGAAGTGCATAGCTATAGTAAGGACGGCTCGATGCGCTACCGCCACAACGGCACCCAACCCGTCTACGCGCCCAACAGCTACGGCGGCCCGCAAGCCGACCCTCAGCGCTATCCCGAACCGAGCTGGTTCACGAGTGGAGAAATCATGCACAGCGCCTCTACCCTGCACGCCGAGGACAATGATTTCGTGCAGGCGGGAAATCTCTACCGGGCGTGATGTCGGAGACCGACCGGGAGCACCTGGTCAACAATATCGTCACCCACATGAGCCAAGGCGTCGAGCGTTTCATTCAGGAGCGCACGGTCAACACCTACTGGTACGCGGTCGACCCCGATCTGGGAGCACGGGTGGCCAAGGGCCTGGGTGTGCAGATTGCGCCTGAGCTTTCTACGTCAGTTGGGGGAGAATAGTCGCGTTTGGAAGGGTCTAGCGTGTTCACAGCCAAGGCTTGCTCAGAGAGGCGCTCAGGCTTGCAGAGGCCAATGCATATTGGCAGGAAGCGATGCCCGCTGTCAAAGACCTTTAGAGATGAGAAGAAAGGAAGTAGTATGAGCGACAACATAAGGAGTAGGACAATAGAGGAAGAGCAGATCGCGGAGTCGACTGCGCCAAATCTACAAAAGCAAACGGTCTCTGAGGAAACGAGTAAGGGCTACGTGAAGCCACTCCTTGCTGAACTCATCGGGACGTTCGCCTTCGTCTTCATCGGGGCGGGCTCGATCATCACCAATACCCTGACGCATGGGGCGCTCGGCACAGTAGGCATCGCCTTGGCCCATGGCCTGGCACTCTCGATCATGATCACCGTCTTCGCGGCCACTTCGGGAGGCCATATCAACCCAGCGGTCACTATCGGAATGCTGGTGACCAGGCGCATCGAGCCTCTTCTGGGGCTGCTGTATATCGTGGCCCAACTCGTTGGGGCCACGCTGGCTGGAATGCTCCTGCAGGCCGTTTTTCCGTTCGCGGCCTAGCAGGCGGCCCAACTGGGCACACCCAACCTCGCGCCTGGAGTCTCCTTTGGCACAGGAGTCCTGGTTGAGGCAGTCCTGACGTTCTTTCTGCTGCTGGCGGTCTTCGGAACCGCTGTCGATCCACGAGCCCCAAAGATCGGGGGCTTTGGCATCGGCTTGACGGTGGCATTCGATATCCTGATGGGCGGAGCACTGACGGGAGCCTCAATGAATCCGGCACGCACCTTCGGCCAGCCCTGGCTGGCGGCTTCTGGCAGAATGACCTCGTCTACTGGATCGGGCCAATCATCGGTGCCGTCATCGCCGCCCTGATCTACGAGTATGTGATCTTGCGCACATGGCGAGGCCGCCCAGCGATGGCTTAGGGATCGCTTCGGTGTGCTCTGCTAGGGACCTGCAGTTCTGTTCTCTTGCAGGTCCCTAGCAGAGCCTTTCCAATCTGATAGCCGATCAGTTGACGGTAACTGCCTGCAGAGAGCAACGCATACAGACCCCCGTTGCTGGCTAGATGTGCAAAAGGCGGCGCGATCACTTCCCCCACTCTGATAGTGCTGCCGCAACCACAACAAAGAGACGATCTCATCTTCCGAATAGCCGCTCAGAGCTTCGATGCCATTGGCAGTTGTCTCTACGAGTCTTGTACTTTCATGAATGTCTGTGAGAGTGATGTGCGACATCATCTTCTCCTTTCGCCATGCGCCGTCATTCGGCGCTCGTCTTGAGCGATCAGAGCAGGCATGTTTACGCCTAGCTTGTGAACTTCGCGGTTTGAGGGACCGTCGCTCATAGCACCTCTCTCGCCCCACGCCTCTCCAAAAACCCTGCTGCTCCTTCGCCTGTACTCGTGTGTGAACATCGTCTGAGACATTGAGCATCACGACCGCACTCTGCAGACTACTCGAACCCATCGCCTCAATGGTCGAGGTGCCATCTCTACCCGGCATCTCGACATCCATCAGGACGATGTAGAGGAGTGAGTGATTGTACTGGCACCCATACCCCTCTAGACAAGAGTATACGTGGAATACTCGGGGAAGACAGTAGCCATCAGTTGGCATGTCACTTCCCATCACTTTCCACTGCTGGATCACGTGGCAGGAAAGGAGCGCGCTTATGAAGCGGTTCTCCTCTCCTCACATGTTGCCCTCGGAGGAGGGACTGGAAGGCTCCAGATGGCCTGGGGTGATGGAACCAGCAAGGCGACGATCGCGATGGTCACGACGATGACCGGAACCACTGGCGTCAGCACGAAAGCCGAGGACAGGGCGACCACCAAGGCACTTGCGACATAGATCAGACAGAGCAGCGCCAGCAACTGGCCGCTCCACCTCCACTCCCGGCTCTTGGGTTCTCGATCACCCAGGACTTGAGCCAGATGCTGCCCCAGCTCGATCAACGTTGCCGTCAGGGCATCGGCCACCACGCCAGGAATCTGGAGCGCCATGACCAGTGCCCCCTGTAGGCCCATGCCTAAGGCTGCCATGCCCAACAGCAGGATCTGCACGTCTGCTTTCTGACTCAGGTTGCTCGTTACGTACCAGAGGATGGCATAGACGAGCAAGAGC
>JAFATZ010000108.1 GCA_019243675.1 Ktedonobacteraceae bacterium
GGTATCACCACCATTCATGATATCGAGGGCGAAACCTCGCTGCATCTCTTCCAGGAGCTACGTGATGAGGGTGCTCTGGGTGTGCGCGTCAACATGATTTTGCCGCGCTCCATGTTGCCACAGTTGCGCACGCGGAGCATCAACAACGATGATAACGACCTACTGCGTATTGGCGGCATCAAAATCTTTGCTGACGGTACGCTCGGCTCACAAACCGCTGCCATGCTTGAAAGTTTCGAGGGCAACCCCGGCAACTACGGTATCCTCACGATTGCAGAGCAGGAGATGAGGGATATTGTAAGCGGTGGTAGCGCAATGGGCTTGACCATTGCTATTCATGCTATTGGCGACCGTGCTGCACGTGTCGCCCTGGACGCTATCGAGCGAGCGCAGAGACTCGCCACCGAGCAAGGTACATCCACCGTTCGCGGCTCGCGTTATCGCCTCGAACACGTCCAACTCATCGCTCCCGAAGACTTGCAGCGCATGCGTCGCCTGGGTGTCATCGCTTCAGTACAACCCTTCCATGCTGTTGCCGACCGCGATATCGCCGAGCGCTACTGGGGCAAGCGCCATCGCCGCGCCTATGCCTACCGTACTATGCACGATCTGGGCATCCCATTGGCTCTAGGCTCTGACGCGCCCGTCGAACTCTTCGACCCGCTGCGCATCCTTTATGCAGCTACACAGCGCCGCGACCCAACTATAGCACGTCCACCTTGGCTGCCAGATCAGGCGCTATCCATCGCCGACGCCCTCTGGGGCTACACCTTGGGTGCTGCCTACGCGGGAGCTGAAGAGCAGCACAAAGGCTCTCTCACCCCAGGCAAACTCGGCGATGCTGTCGTATTACGTGAAGACATTCTCAATGTCCCTCAGGACGCCATGCCGGAAAATGGCGTGCAGGCTACTATTCTAGGTGGCAATGTGGTATATGGAGAGATCTGAAATATTTACAGTAAAAGACTGCAATGCTACAATGTAAGCACAACGTGAAGTCTGCTACCTGTGCTAGAGAAACGGCAGGAACAATATGGAAACCATACATTGGACATCAAAGGACCTAGAGATATTGCCAGATAACAATGGTACACACTACGAAATCATCAATGGAGAATTGTACGTGTCGAGGCAGCCACACAAACATCATCAGCTCGTCTGTACTAGGATTTGGATGATCTTACAGACGTGGAGCATTCAAACAGATAATGGAGAAGCAGTTGCTGGCCCGGGACTTATCTTTACAGACGATAACGATGTCGCCCCCGATGTCACATGGATGAGTAATGAGCGGCTAGCCACCACATATCAAGCTGATGGAAAATATCATGCTGCTCCTGATCTTGCCGTAGAAGTCCTTTCACCAGGTACAACAAATGAACAGCGGGACCGTGAATTCAAGCTCTGGCTGTACTCACGACGAGGTGTTTTAGAATACTGGATTGTCAGTTGGATGCATCGGCGCGTCGAAATGTATCGGCGTGACGAAGGTCAACTGAAGCTCCATGCTACTCTCTATCAGAATGATACTATAGAGTCCCCCTATCTGCCTGGCTTTACCTGTCAAGTCAACGAATTCTTCTACGACATCTCAAGAAAACTTCCTAGCGCTCCCCAATAGCAAGAAGGGAAGTAGTGGTATCAATCCGATACCACTACTTCCCTTAATGGTTCTGTTGTGGGTGCTGAACGTCTTTCTGGATTTCTACGCCACTGAGCCGTGGGCTTAGTAGCGTTCGTTCCGATAGCCACCGTTTGAACGCCGCTCTCTTCCTTGGAATCCTCTGTTTCCAGTCGGTGGGCGCTCACGTGCCTCACTAACAGTAATGGTTCGACCTCCCAGAAGGGAGCCATTCAACTGCTCGATAGCTGTACGTGCTATTTGGTCATCGCTCATCTGCACAAAGCCAAAGCCCTTGCTTCGCCCTGTATCGCGATCAGTGATGATCGTTGCAAAGGTGACCTGTCCAACCTGCTCGAAAAGCTCGATCAGTTCTTGCTCGGTTGTTTGATAGGGAAGTCCCCCTACATAAAGTCTCATGAAGGTATGCTCCTGTGTCGACATCTCTTAATACATTGACGCTCGAAGAAACCGTTTCTCACAGAAGCGATACAATTACTTTTTGATGTCATACATCAATATTAACACACGAGCAACGTTGCTTATTCCCTTAGAATAAGTCTCCTCCCGAGGCAATGTAGCAGCGCGCATCAAAGAAAGGTGTATCTGTGCTCGAAACGAAGGTATCAACGTGGTCAATGCGAAACCCTCTTTCGAGTAATGTTGCCAAACAAGGATGAGGACCTAGCACATCAACGCGTAATACCTCCGCAT
>JAFATZ010000126.1 GCA_019243675.1 Ktedonobacteraceae bacterium
GCCATACTGCTCTGGAGGCGCGAATCCAGGGGTGCCCAGCAGTTGCGTATCCTGTGGGCTAGTGGAGCGGAAGAAGCGTGCAATGCCAAAGTCGATCAGCTTGATGCGACCATCACGCGTCAACATCACGTTACCGGGTTTCATATCGCGGAAAATAATGGGAGGGTTCTGGCTGTGCAGATATTCCAGTACATCACAGAGCTGACGCGCCCAACCAAGCACACGCCGCTCTGGAAAAGGAGCACCGTTGCGTTCGAGCAAATCCTCTAGGGTAAAGCCATCGATGTATTCCATCACCATGAAGTAGCGCGAACTCTCACTAAAGAAGCCAGTAAAGGCGGGCAAATTGGCATGATTCAATCCCCAAAGCATTTTCGCTTCTACTTTGAAGTTTTGAACAGCCTGCCCGCGCTCTTGCGGGGGCACCATCGACAGACTCATCTCTTTAATGGCGCAAATCGTCTGACGCTTCATGTCCTTCGCCTGGTAGACTGCTCCCATGCCACCTTGTCCGAGCGTGCGTAAAATCAGATAACGCTTGTGTAACAAAGTTTCGGGTTCCAGATGCCCAGTTTGCGTATTCCATTGGGTAATGGTGAGCCCCCCATCTTGTCTAGAGAACTTGCCTGTATACATAACGTTTGGCAACGTTATTCTGTGTCAGTTGAAAGCAGGAAGTCTGTTGCGTCTAGTAGAAAACGTACCTGGAAGTACTCTTTCTCGTTGCTTTTCAGTATAACATATGTTTCTGTTGCGCGCAGGCATAGCGTACAACAGAAACAAAAATTCATCAGATCATATTGAATATTAATGAAGCTTGTGCTATTATGCTACACAGGTATAAAGTATCGTTGTATTTTCACCTACTTGGCGGCATTTTTTGCACTTCCTGGTACTTTCTGCTAAAAACATGAGGAGTAATGCATGTCACACTCCCCCAGTTGGGGCAACCCTGAAGGATACGATGATATCTCCTACCCATTGCCGCTGCTCAAATACTTGCTAAAGCAGTTGATGACTCAATTCGGTGCTCAAGGGGCATGTATAGCTCTCTATGATGCGAGCATCGGTCAGATGAGAGTGCAACTTCATCTGCGTATGCGCGACCTACAAACGCATGCGGGGCTGCAAGGGTCTTCTGCGAGATCGTCTGGTTATCTAAGTGTATATAGAGAGAGAGAGATTTCTCCCCCCCCGTCTCCACACGGCGCAAAACCTACACAACCTCTGCATGCTAGCCAGCCGCAGGAGGAAATTGATGACGTTCCACCTGTGCAAGGTGATGTGTTTGCACTTGGTACATCCTATCCGATAGGACAGGACTTGATCGGTCAGACCTGGCAGCGCAGAGAAGTGTATACAATACGGCAAGAAGACTATATTGCCAGGTTTCACAGGGACTTTCACAGTAATCATCCCTCACTCTTTGCACTAGATGCCGTGCCAACATCCTACATGTCTATCCCTATTCAAGAGTCAACGCTCATTGACGAAGTGCGTGGTGAGGCGAGATATCCCGATGTGCTAGGCGTAATAGTGCTTTACCAGATGAGACCCGGACCCATGATCGGTCTGCGCACGCGCTCTGAAGCCGCACAGCAGGGTGAGCGCATCGCCCTCTATCTACAAAATGAGCGCCTACGTCAGGCGCAGCGGCGTACTAGTGTGTACTTGCAGCTTCTGCAGCAAATCAGTACAGCATTTCCAACAAACGTGCTCCTCTCAGACCTCGTGAAGCACGTCTACCAGTTTGCAAAGAACGTGGTTCACGTCTGCTCTATGTTGCTCACGCTTTATGACCGCGATACCAACAAAATTTATGACGTATTTGCCGTGCAAAACGGTGTTGTAGTAGAACACTTGCCAGAACAGCCAGTTATTTCAACGCCAGAAGAGCGCCCCGTGTGGTGGCAAGTCGCACAGATAGACAAGCAGCTTTTACAATTCTCGCCTACTCAAGAGCCTGAGAAATGCGCCCAATACCAAGAACTGCTTATGGGTCAATGGGGTGATCAACGTCCAGCAGGGTCTTTTCTCCTATTGCCCATGAAGATGTTCACGCGGGTAATTGGTTCACTCAGTCTTGCCTATGTGGGAGTGAATGCCTACCACCCAGAAGAGATACAAGTGCTGGAGACAATGCTGCAGACCGCTACTGTGAGTGTGGAGAATGCGAAGCTTTATGAGCGGGCCAAACTCGCGGTGCAAGTAGCTAACAAGCGCCAGGGACAAGTGGCGGCAATGGATAGTGCTCTCCAATCCATTATTGCAGTATTAGATGTAACAGAGCTGTTGAACAAGTTTGTGTACTCCGCAACGACTCTGGTACAGGCAGATATAGGCATCTTCTTTCAACTTTCACCCGATGGAAGTGAAATCATTGCCCAGGCCGCTTATGGGCCTATCAGGGTACGGGAGGTCGATGATAAAAGCGATATACCAGCGGTGAGGCCGCCACGCAGCAAGGAATTTGACCAGGATGTCGTCAATATGATCAGGTTTTCCTTTAAGGAAACTACGCTGGCCACACGCGCTGAAAGCGAGGGCTTCTTCTATGTTGATCGGCCTGAGCTAGAGGCGCTAGCCAGCAAAGGCTACAATGGCGGATTACTTTTCCTGGAAACTACACAGACGCCAAAAGTACTCTTTGTTCCGGTATCCTATCAAAAGGATTTGCTTGGTATTCTCGCTCTTACTACTCCAAAAGACAAAAACTCCTACGAACCCGAGCAGGTAGGAGCGCTGCTAGCTATTTGTGCGCAAGCCGCCACTGTTATTCGCAATGCACAGCTCTTTGAACAACGAGAAGTTGCTTACGCGGAACTGGAACGCCTGAACAAGCTCAAAGATGAATTCTTGGTCACTGCCTCTCACGAACTACGTACACCGTTAAGTGCCGTCCTCGGCTATGCCAGCCTGCTCAAGAAGTCGAGCGCACGCATCACACCACAGCAGACCTTGAACTATGCTGTACATATTGCCGACTCTGCTCAACAACTTGCTACTCTCGTTGCCAATATGACCGAGGCTGCCAATATGGGGCCGATGAAGGAGAAGTTGGAGATGCAGGTCAGCTCTGTGCAAGTGCTGATGGCCGCCGAA
>JAFATZ010000024.1 GCA_019243675.1 Ktedonobacteraceae bacterium
GATGGTGATCGGCGCAGATCTGCATAACGAGCCACACAACCCAGCTTGTTGGGGTTGCGGTAATACAGCCATCGACTGGCGTTTGGCAGCCGAACAAGCAGGCAATGCTATCCTGGATATCAACCCCAATTGGCTCATCTTTGTCGAGGGGGTTGAGTGCTACGGCCCTGCTGGCTCAACGCAAACGCCTGACTGCTCTGGATGGGGCAGTAATCTAAAAGGGGTCAGTTCCGCACCCGTGCAGCTAAAAGTGCCCAACCGTCTGGTCTACTCCGTACATGACTATCCACAAAGCGTTGCCTATCACCCCTGGTTTAGCGCGCCTGACTATCCGCAGAATTTGCCTAGCATATGGGATTCGTATTGGGGGTATATTCAAAAGCAGGGTATTGCGCCAGTTTGGGTCGGCGAGTTTGGCACAAAATTGCAGACTACAGCAGACCAACAGTGGCTCTCTAGTCTAGTTAGCTATCTGGGCGCAGGTGCCAGTGGCTTCAATTGGACCTACTGGAGCTGGACTCCCGATTCTGGAGATACAGGAGGCATTTTGAAGGATGATTGGAAAACAGTCGATGAGGCTAAGCAGCACTACCTGAATTCTATCCTGTTCCCTCTAGGTGGCACGACATCCGCAACGACCCATGTGAGCAACACACCTGCGCCGTCCACGCAGCCTCCCAGTGCTGGGACGCTGCAGGTGTATTACAAAAGTGATAATCCAGGAGCATTCGTTGTCAATCAGATCATGCCGGACCTGAAAATCTCTAACGTGGGCAGCAGCCCAGTTCGCTTGAGCGATATCACCATACGCTACTGGTATACCAGTGGCAACAAACAAACACAAGCGTACGCGTGCGATTATGCAGCCTTGGGCCGTGAGCACATTATTGGTACGTTTGTCTCTTTAGCGACGCCGCGCTCAAGAGCCGACAGCTACCTGGTGGTCGGCTTCACCAGCGACGCTGGCACTCTTGCTCCTGGCAAGGACACGGGTGAGATCAAGAGTCGCTTCAATAAGTCGGACTACTCAAACTATGACCAGAGCAAGGACTATTCCTACCTCGCCTCAGCCACACAGTATACGTTGTCACAGCAGATCACGGTTTACTATAAGGGAGTATTGGTGTGGGGAACGGAGCCTGTGTAAAGGTCACCATTTTCCCTCTTCAAACGTGATCATCGTATAACATCGTAAAACGATATATACGCACCACAAGCAAAAATGATGACTATGCAAGACAAAGCTTCTCCGTTTTGCTTGCCTAGTCACCTGACATCTCTTTCATCTCTGCAAAGAGACATAGAGTAGCAGAGTATCATGTCTTTCTAGTAAGGAAGGATAGCTAATATGGGACAGTTAGAGCAGAAAGTAGCTATTGTAACTGGAGCCGATAGTGGCATTGGTCGCGCTATAGCGCTGCGTTTTGCACAGGAAGGTGCGACTGTGGTCGTGAACTACGCTCATGCGCACGACAAAGCGGAGCAGGTGCGCCAGATGATCGAACAGAAGCATGGCAAGGTTCTTGTCATCCAAGCGGACGTTTCGCAGTATCAACAAGTGATGGGCCTTGTCCAGCAGACCGTTGAGCACTACCAGCGCGTGGATATTATGGTGAACAATGCTGGCATGGAGATTCACAGCCCCTTTCTGGATGAGACCGAAGCGCACTTTGATCGCGTCATGGGCGTTGATCTCAAAGGGGCCTTCTTTGGAGCGCAGGCAGCGGCACGTGAAATGGTCAAACGCAAAACATCTGGGCGTATCATCAACATCTCCTCGGTGCATGAAGATCTGCCTATGCCGGGCAATGCACCCTATTGCTGCGCTAAAGGGGGCATGCGCATGCTCACACGCACTATTTGCCTGGAGTTAGCTCCCTACAATATCACCGTGAATAACATCGGTCCCGGTGCTGTGCATACACCCATTGATGCTGATGTCGAGGCGGATCCGGAGAAGATGGGAGCGCTGCTCAAAGAGATCCCACTGGGTCGTATGGCTCAGCCGGAAGAGGTGGCCGGGCTTGCGCTCTATCTGGCTTCAGATGCCGCTGCTTACGTCACTGGCGCGACGTTCTTTATTGACGGTGGTCTTATGCGCAATACAGCCGGACTGTAGGGAGTAAGCCGCATGGCAGACGCACACACGTACCCATCTTTTCAGCCCTCGGCAAGCTACCTCCCAATTGAGGACTATGCCTGCATTGGTGACCTGCATACGGTTGCGCTGGTGGGCAAGAATGGCTCTATTGACTGGTGCTGCATTCCGCGCTTTGATGCTCCCAGTGTCTTTGGTGCATTGCTTGACGCACACAAAGGTGGCTTCTTCCGTATAGCACCCTCTGACGTGTCGCAGGTGAAATGTCAACAGCTCTATCTGCCGGAGACAAACATTCTGCTTACGCGCTTTCTGAGCGTGGATGGTGTTGCTGAGCTTACAGATTTCATGCCCATCAAGCCGATTGGCTCTGCACCTCACGAGCATCGCCTCATTCGGTCGGTCGAGGTCGTGCATGGATCGTTGACCTTCATGCTGACTTGCCGTCCCGCCTTCAATTATGCACGCGACGAGCATGACGTTTCAATATCCGAAAAGGGCGCGATCTTTCGCAGCCAGAGTCTGAGCTTGGGCCTGGCATCGCACGTGCAGTTGGAGCCTGATGGGCATGGTGGCGTGCAGACGAAGTTTTCCTTGCAGGCGGGCGAGTCTTTGCACTTTGTGCTAGAGAGCGCGAGGAAAAGCGAGCGTGCTCCGCATCCTCTTTCTGACGAGCAATACCAGCAGGTGTTTCAGGACACGATCCACTACTGGCGGGGCTGGCTCTCACAATGCACGTATCAAGGACGTTGGCGGGAAATGGTGCAGCGTTCGGCCTTGGTCTTGAAGCTGCTGACTTATGCTCCGACAGGAGCTGTGGTAGCCGCCGCTACGACGAGTTTGCCCGAGTCGGTAGGTGGTGCGCGTAACTGGGATTACCGCTATACCTGGCTTCGTGACTCCTCCTTCTCACTCTATAGTCTGCTCACGCTTGGCTTTACGCAGGAAGCGGAGGCATTCATGCAGTGGCTCGATGCTCGCTGTCACGAACTTGAGGGCGATAGCACGCTCCAACCGATGTATGGCATTGAGGGCGAGCATGATCTGACCGAGGTGTGCCTCGACCACTTAGAGGGCTATCGCCAGAGCCGACCAGTGCGCATCGGCAATGGAGCGTATACGCAGAAGCAACTAGATATCTATGGGGAGATGCTAGACGCGATCTACATCTATAATCGCTATGATGCTATCTCCTACGACCTGTGGCAGAACCTACGCCGTCTGCTCAGTTGGCTGGAGCAGCATTGGCAGGAGCCGGATGAAGGCATCTGGGAAGTGCGCGGGGGACCAAAGCGCTTCTTGCATTCACGCATGATGAGTTGGGTGGCCTTTGATCGCGCTCTGCGTATAGCGCGCCAGAGAGGATGGCCCGCTCCGGAAGAGCAGTGGAGCAAATTACGTACGCAGATGTATGAGCAGATCATGGAGCAAGGTTGGAACGAGAAGGTTCACAGCTTTGTACAGTATTACGGGAGCGATGCGGTTGATGCTAGTTCTTTACTACTCACGATTACGCACTTCGTCGGTTCCAAGGAACCACGTATGCTTGAGACCATTGACCGTATTCAGAGAGAGCTGACGAGCGGTGCGCTGGTGCTGCGCTATAATCCGAAGCTAGCTGCCGATGATGGCATGGGAAGTCAGGAAGGAACCTTCGGGGCCTGTAGCTTCTGGCTGGTGGAGAACTTGGCCCGTGCGAGTCGCCTGGATGAGGCACGCCTCATGCTAGAGAAGCTGCTGTCGTACTGCAACCATGTCGGTCTCTATGCTGAGGAGATCAGCCCAACGGGT
>JAFATZ010000054.1 GCA_019243675.1 Ktedonobacteraceae bacterium
TGGGTCGCGCTACGGCTAACTGCCAACACTACTCCGGTAGGGCATTCCACTTCATCTTTAATCAGCATGTTGTACTTTCCTTGTAAAGATAATATATCTTGCGAGAACCATGCACATCGAACAGCCATCTTAAAAAAATGACAAGGATGTGATAGAGTAGAACCTATAAATTATATACAAACTGTGACAATCTGTCATTGTTTGCGAAAAGGACACTGCCCCAATGGAATATGCCTACCGAGCCGAGGCATGGCAAGCCATGTATACAACCCTTGCGAGTGCAACCGCAACCTTAACAGGGCTACTCTTTGTTGCCCTCTCGCTCGACCTGAGCACTATCATCAAGATACCCGCATACAGAGCACGCGCCAGAGAAACACTTGTAGGTCTGCTCTGCCTGCTAGCGCTCTCTATCTTCCTGCTCATTCCAGGGCAAGATCGTCGCTTTCTTGGCGGTGAACTGATCGCAGAGAGCCTTATCATAGCGGTAATGAGTATCAGGTTGCAACTGCAGACACTCAAAAATATGGATGCCGGAAGGCGTATGCACTGGGCCATGCGTCTCGTGGTGTTGAATCTTGGCACGGTAACCATCCTGATTGCTGGGATCAGCCTCACCATCGGGCAGTTTGGAGGACTCCTCTGGTTGGTGCCGACGATCCTGATCGATCTACTATGGTCCCTCAACAATGTGTGGCTGTTAGTGGTGCGAGTTGCTGAAGAGCAGTCATGAGCCTTGAGATACTCTTGCTTAAATTATAGTGCATTACTCCCCACGTCGCCAGCACTTAGCAAAAACTTGGGACGCAACCTTGACAAGAAATAGAGTTATTGTGTAAAATTGTCTACAAGTCTACTTTGTGTCTAAGAGATTCTCTGAAAACTCATCTCAAATAGCTCCGGTAGGGGCATGAGCGACGACAGGTAAGAAGGAGAGCAACATGCTAGTAACGACTTTTCCACCCGACCTCGGAGTACAGCTAACAAAGGCTGAGCGAGTAGCGCGAGCACACGTCCCTGCCGACCAATTAGAACAATGGGTAAGCAAAGACAACGGGCTTGACCCTGCCCTGTGCTTAGTGCTCGAGCTCGCCATCCTCGGTGTGCAGGCTGAAGACAGCTTCACGAGTGCTCTGCCCCACGACCAAGAACCTTCCCCTGGTCCAGCCGCAAGCACTCGTCATCTCCTGGAAAGACGACGCACCCTGTTGACAAGAAAGTGAAGGGAGCGATGATTGGTATTGGGCCTCTAGAATGGGGGGGGCTAGGGGCTTTAACCATCTGGGCCATCGCATCCGTTGTGTTTCAGTTCACAGGCCTCAGGATCAGGTTCTTTTCTTCAACGCTATCACGATGGGGTTAAATGGTTTTGTGTGGTCCTTTCTTGCCACGTATCCAGCTATTTGGTACTGCTCTGGAATGAAAGGGTAACGGCTGCGAGGCTCTACAAGTCAAAATCTGATCTTACTGTAAGCTTTGTGAGTAAACTATCGATTCATTTACTTGGTAGTTCTTTTTCCAAAGGTCTACTAAATTTAAAGACACTGACCTGCAGTGCTTTTCAAGCAATTGGTGATGCTTACATAACATATATTGGATTATTTCACTTCTTTTACTATTAGTTATTGTATATACCATGGAATCAGAATGACGTCGATAATAAGACATTTCTATCGGCAACACATCCCCGATGAATCCCTTTTCATGCAGGCTCAAGAGGAGATCCCAGTCCTCGTAAGATATCATCTCCTCGTCATAGCCATTCACTTTCTTGAGTGCCTCTTTTCTGTACAAGTTCATGGATCGACCACTCGTATTCATGAATAGCATGAGATCGGGTACATAGCCTATAGGAGGATGGACGCTTTCAAACGCTCCGAAGTTTCTTGAGTAGCAGGTGACGTATGCAAGCTCAGAGTTATTTAGTAGCGCACGTACTGCTTTTTCGATGTAGAGATGATGAATTTTATCATCAGCGTCCAGAGGCATAATAAATTGCCCTGAACTGACTGCTATTCCAGCATTGCGGGCAGAAGAAAGTCCTCCATTCGGCTTGCGCACTTTCATGACTCCTTCCAACCCATCAAATACTTCATGTGTTTCCTCATCGGTAGAACCATCATTCACTACTATGATTTCCACATTGTTGTAAGTAGAAGCTTTCACAGAATCGATAGCCTCCTGTACATACCTTCCTTGATTGTAAAGTGGAACGATAACAGAGACTCTAGGAGCATGCTTCTGTGTGTAGCTCGTTTTTGTAGCTGTTGTGACGTTGTAACACTCCTCTATCTTTTGGCATGCCATCAATGGATCACATAAGCGTGCTGTTTTAGTATGAGCAGACTCAGCTATTTTCTGTAAGCGTGACAGGTCGGTATAATTATCTAAAACAGTATGCGCTATTTCAGTTGGGTCAAGTGGATCGGCTAGAAAACCTGAAACACCATGCTCGATTATCTCAGGCATCCCTCCGTGTTTGCTTCCTACAACAACACAGCCTAGAGACATTGCTTCTAAGCAGGCGTAAGGCCAACTTGCCCAGCGCGCTGGAAGAATGCAAAAGCAGGCATTCGATAGGACCTTGAGTATCTCTCTGTAAGGTACAAATCCCCGAAACAAGATTTTGTGATCTAACGCGGTTGGTATACGCCTTTTGATATATTCTTTGTATGAATTACCAAACGGGTCTGAAGGAGTATCTTTGCCATAGATTTCAAACGTAAAATGAGAATCGCGTGCGAGAATAAGCTGAGCTGCCTGAATAAAAAGGTCGACTCCCTTGCTGGCATGTAGACTACCTACAAAAATGACTGTATGAACTTGTGAGTCGGTGAAAAGCTTGATCTCGTGCTCGTGGGCCAATGAGAGCGGCGAGAAGCGTCTAAAAACCGTCTGTATGCCGAGTTTATCTTTTAGATAATCCACGAGTGCCTGCGACGGTGAAGTAAGAATATCCGCGTTTTCAATACAGTAATGCTCAGCATAAATTTGAATAGACTTTTGAAAGTCTCTTGGGCTTTCTCCACTTACCTCCGATAAGAGCGATGTAGGTGTATGCAACTGCACAACAAGCTTCGTGTGCGAAAATTCGTCCAGCAACTTCTTAGCCCTAATGGTAATAAAACCCTCGGCACCACGCTCTGCAAATTCTATGACGTCGAGAGCCACACTATGGCTCAAGTCCCTTAATGTATGATACACCCACTCTGAATACTCATGAATAGAGCTGATGTAACGTCTATCCGATTGTTTTGACTTTACAGGTACAAGAGTCACACCCTCTGGCAAATGATATATAGTAGTATCAGAAAAGCAATCTGTGACGAGGTAAATTTCGTGTCCACGTCTAGCCATGCAACGCGTCACATGAGAAATGTAGGCCCCGATATTCCCACCCGTAATCGGTCCAAATTCACGAGAAACATACGCTATTCGCATCGAGTACTCCTCATTGAGTGAATACTATTGTGAATAAGCATATCTTCTCGCCGCACTGTACTCATGAAATGAATCTACCTCATCTACACAGTTTACCTGTAATTTGAAAGAGTGATTGATAAATTATATGATATCCTTCGAGATTCGGACAGAAGCATACGTATGAGGGCATGGCCCTAAGTAAAGGCGAGAACCAAAGCGCCATTTGAGGCCGTTAAAGCAGCTCGACCAGTAAGCAATAGGTGAAGTATGAAAGCGATTATCAGGAAGCTGTTCCAAAGAACTTCTTCAGAATCTGCACAAGTCTCTCCTGACTTGTGCAGGTCCTTTCCTGACTTTGACAAAGACGACATAGAGTTAATACGGAAAGTTCAGCCATTCACGAAGACTGGCCCAGTACGCATCTTCTCTCTCATAAAAGCTGTTGAGTATGTAGTGAATAGCCGTGTCCCAGGAGATATAGTTGAGTGTGGAGTCTGGAAAGGGGGAAGTATTATGGCAATTGCCTACACTTTGTTGAAGCTAGGAGAAACGACGAGAAATATCTATCTTTTTGATACGTTTGAAGGAATGACCACGCCAACAAAAGAAGATATCACATACGAAGGTCTGAAAGCATCAGACCTGCTTCGTCTTGAAGTGGGTGAAAAATATAGAACAAGTGATGTTTGGTCTTATGCATCCATAGATCAGGTTAAAAAGGCAGTACTAAGTACAGGCTATGATGCTACTAAAATACATTTTGTGAAGGGCTGTGTTGAGGAAACCCTACCTGAGAAAGCGCCGGAACGTATTAGTTTACTCCGGTTAGATACAGATTGGTACGAGTCTACCCGTCATGAATTACTTCATCTATTCCCGCGCCTCTCTGTTCATGGAGTCATCATTATAGATGACTACGGCCATTGGTTAGGAGCGAAAAAAGCTATAGATGAATATCTTAGGGAGAATACTATCAGTTTACTGCTCAATCGAATAGACTATTCAGGAAGAATAGGAGTGAAGAGTCACCCTTTTCCCGCGTGAATGTAGGTAAGCGACAACAATTGCAAGAAATGAGCCTTTGAGGAATCCATGTTTGAATGTCCATTCGAGTTGATTAGCTGTTCATGGCCCTGTCCAATTGAACAGAAGGAAGGCATGTGGACGTCAGTTCCCGCGTGGGATGCTCCACTACTGCCGCTCCTACCACAACCTCAGTTAGAAATAGTAGATGATGCATGGTGCTGGATGCTTAACTGGAGTGACATATTTCAATGCGAGCTAAAAGCTTGGGCACCAGTAACTAGTGGCGAAATGCGAGGTTTCTACGTTATATTTAGCCTTCAGATGAAGAAAGATGGCATTCTCATTTTCAGAGATACTGATGGTTGTATTATTCGACATCGGGCCAACACAAAGTACCATCACCCTAGCAGTCCTCAACCTTCTTGGTTTGAATGTGTGGTAAAAACTGGGGACTATTTGGATATTGCCCAACGGCACCTGCAGGGAGAGTGGATATGGGGAGCATATCTCGCGCATGCAGACAAGTCTGTCGCTGCCGAGCCACTAGATCCAGCACGTGCGCTTACGATCTATCTGGAACGAATTCAGGATCGCCTTTGTCATCCCAATGGACCACCTCTAAAAATGTACACGAATGGGCACACGCCCATTCGCAGTGTAGTGGCGCTTTATAGCATGATTCTCAATGGGTATATACCATCCGCTGTCTATCTCTTCGGAGAACACCAATGGAGCAAGCGAGAACGTGAGATACTCATGACGCTGCTTCCTTTTGCATCTATTATCCCTACAGATCAAATTCACTCAAGGTTACACTCCCTTGGGGGATCATCGTTAGTTGAGATGGCTCAGCACTATTGGTTTGTGATGAAAATGTGTGTCAGCCTACTCTATCCACCTGATGAATGCTGTATGATGGATGATGATGTGTTTATTCTCGACCCACTCGATGATGCACTGCGTGCCTTTCAGACGAATGACTTAGTATAC
This sequence comes from Ktedonobacteraceae bacterium, assembly GCA_019243675.1. Taxonomy (GTDB): domain Bacteria; phylum Chloroflexota; class Ktedonobacteria; order Ktedonobacterales; family Ktedonobacteraceae; genus JAFATZ01. The sequence continues at coordinate 5,440 of JAFATZ010000054.1, forward strand.
GCGCCAGACCTTGATTGTAGTCGGGGATACGTGGCTACATGGGGAATGATATATGAAAGCACTCAGCCTTTACGCACGGCAAATTTCAACGCTGGCCTCTTCTGGATGCGAAACACGAAAGATCAATATTGGTTAGCAACGCAGGCACTGCAGGCACCTCCGACTCCCAATTACCCATTCTATTGGGAACAGGGCTTTATAGCTGTCATCTTTGCAAATGACAACACGTTTGAACTGCCATGCCAACAGTACTTTTCTCCTGTGATCGATGGTCTGCCGCTCGGCGTGCTCGGCTATGATTATGCGCACAATCCGTGCGGATTTGCATGTATTCACTTTAATGGATTCCTCAAAAAACCGTCAAACAGTACAGTTCTCTATCTTGCACCACAAATTCTAAATCGTGGAAAAGATAGATGAGCTTTTCCCCACTTTCCCTGCAAAGAAAGTGCGGAAAGAAGGTTCTATGTTAATACTCCCCTTTTCCCTCGTTAAATTATGTAGTAGCAAGGGGGATATCGAACGTGCAATGCAAATCACCGCTTCTAGGTCAAGCTAAGCCAAGCCAACCAAACCCACAAAAGCGCTCTTCTGGGTACCAGCAGTCAATGCTCTCGACCACCCAGCAGCCCAGGCAAAAAATCAAAAAAAGTTGGATTGCCCTCGTGGCCGTAATGGTTGTGGTTATAATGTCGTTGATGGCTTGTGCAGATTCGCAGGGACAGAAATCGCAGTCCCCGACTAGTACGAGCCAGCCTATCAGAGCTACGCACACAGCGGCAACCCCTAGAAAGCAAGCAACCGAAGTAAGAGTAAGCGCAGGCCCTGCCATTTTGGGAGCTGATAGTAACACGTTCATTGCCGCATACGGACAACCAAACGCTAATAGTCGCCCTGCAAATGGCATCACTAGGTTTGCACTCTATAACAATCCTCGCAGGAACGACCTCTCGGTTACAACCTTAGGGAGCAAGGTATTCTTTGTGCTTCTGTATGCACCCCCCGATCAAAATTGGGATCAGGTGCGAGCAACCAATGCTTGTCTAAATTTCGCTCCATTGGATAAAATCTATAAACGCAGCCTGACTTTGTATGATCCGCAGGGAATGCCGTTAGCAATACAACGCGTGTACAGTAGTGCGTCGCTAGCAAGTGTGTTCCCAGCAAGCAAGTTTATCGATGAGAACGGCGCACAGACGACAGCAGGTACCTTCGGCATGGTGCTGAACTACGCGCTGAACGCTCCAACTCACTTTTCATCTTGCTCCGTGCAGGTTGGCCTACAGGGAACAAATCTGGGTGCATGATATCCGGGTGCAAATCCGAGATGTAAGATGGATGAGACTGATATGAATAAAGTGAAGCAATCTTTACTGATATTCCCCGATCACTACCATATTTACACGGGAACGCAACCTGCTTATCGTGTATTCTCTTGTATAATACTCTGGTAATTTGCTGTTCACAATGAGAATAAACACTACTCATATTTGGTCTGGAGGATGAACACGCTTGAAAATAAAATCTAGTATTCTTAAGAAGAGGTATCTACTATTACTTCTTATGCTTATGGCGCTGGCTCCCCTCATCTTTTTCGCTCAAGGTGTCAGAGGAGCGCACGCCAATGGCACAATCCATCACTACCTATACGTATTTCCAGATGAAAACGTATATGTCTATGACATCGACAACAACTTTCAGTTGGTACAACAAATCAATTTCCCAATGACGGATGGAGGACGTGGCATCATGGCTGATCCGGCTGGCGGTTACCTCTATCTGAGCTATGGTGGCGATGGCGGTATCCACGGCCAGGGATCGCTACTCAAATATGATCTAATCAACAACAATGTTGTCTGGGCGCAGGATTACCCTTTCGGCATTGATAGTGGAGCGCTCACTCCTGATGGTAAGACCATTTATATGCCCGATGGTGAAGCAGCTTACGATGGGATATGGAACATTATCAACACTAGTGATGGTAGTGTCAGTGGCTCGATTTTTACTGCTCCAGGCAATGCTGCTCACAATACCATAGTAGGATTCAATGGCAGGAAGGTGTACATGGGTGGCCTTAATAATCCCACCTTCTTTGCTGCCAATACCAGCACGAACACCATCACTCAGACAATCGGTCCGTTGGCAGGTGGAGTGCGTCCTTTCACTATCAATGGCTCTGAGTCACTTCTTTTTAGTACGCACACTGGCTTTCTCGGCTTCCAGGTCAGTAGCCTGAGCACGGGAAAGATTCTCTATACAGTTCCCGTGAAAGGCTTCAGTGCTGCAGCAGGCTCGACCTCGGCGCATGGTATCAGCCTCTCACCTGATGAGAAAAAGCTCTATCTGATCGATACGCCGAATAGCTATGTGCATGTCTTCGACATCAGTGGGCTACCCAAAACCGCCCCAAGACAGGTA
>JAFATZ010000110.1 GCA_019243675.1 Ktedonobacteraceae bacterium
ACCAGGAGCACTAATCCAGCTAAGGCTAGATATCCGATGCGTTTCCAGACACTCTTAGGAGCGGCGAGCAGGTAGAGAAGGCCGAAGGCATGGACGACCAGGTAGGCCTCAAGCATTTTGATATTGAAGCCGATGCCGACAACTACGGCAGAGAGCAGCAGCCAGCGCAATTTTCCGGTCTCGGCAGCACGGATTACTGCCCATGCACCTATAAGGAGGAACAGAGCCAGGATGCTATCAATGGTAATGTTGCGATTGGTAACGACGCTGATGGGCATGATTGCCAGGGCAAGGGCTGCCAGCAGACCAGCGACCACACCAAAGTGGCGTCGCACAAGGTAATAGAGCAATAGGACGGAGAGCACTCCAGCCAGCGCCTGCGGCAAGAGGATGCTGAAAGAATTGAAGCCAAAGATCTTGGCGCCGAGCACATCGAACCAGAATCCGACGGGAGGCTTATCAACAGTGACGAACCCACCCGGATCGTAGGAGGCGAAAAAGAAATTATGCCAGTTGTCCATCATGCTTCTTACGGCTGGGGGATAATAACTGCCGAAGCCGTTCTGCCCCAACTGGAAGAAGTCCATGAAAACAGCAATAAGCACGATACCCCCCAGCGCCAACCGCTGCCAGAGAGCAGAGCGCGGTTGCTCTGCTTGCTCTGGCACACGAGGAGGCCTGACCTGACGGGTTCTCTCTATCGTATCGGCCATCTATTTTTTCTCCTTAGATATGCTCTTCACATAGCATAATTTAGCGGAGAAAAGTCAAGTAGGTGTACGAAAAATGTAAAGTGTTTGCAAAACGATGGGATTGTAGCAATCTCTAGTAGACGATAACAGATGCCCCGTAGGATGAGTTATTATACAACCAAGACGCCTCATCCTCTTGCATGTTGATGCAGCCGTGGCTGCCATTGCCCGCGAAGGTCTCATCGCCTCCACTATCATAGTGCGGGAAGTTGGTGCCTGGACCATAGTTGACACGCCACCAGCTATCGTGGAAGAAGTAGCCACCGTCGTGGTACTCCATCGCGAAGTTGATGTTGGTGTCGGGATACCAGAACGCCGACCCCTTGGGTTCGCTCGATTTAAACACTGTTGGAGATTCGCGTGAGAAGATGCTCCACAGTCCTGGTGGCGAGGGCTTAGCATATTGTCCAGAGGTGATATGGAACGCTCTGATGAGTTTGCCATTCTGATAGAAACGCAGTGTTTGCTCAATGAGCGAGACCACAAACACCTGTTTAGCCATCAGATTGTAGTTTTTCATCAACTGTATGTCTGTGTTGTGTGGCTGATCCCACGACGTTGTGTCGTTGGAGTCGGCCTCCATTGCTTTGAGGTTTAGCATGTCGTTGCTGATAAGGTCGATTGCTGCCTGGTAGTCATCGGAGGTTTGTGCGCTCTGTACCGCAGCATCTAAGTCCGAACCGATGCCATATTCCTCATTGTATTCGTAGTCGAGCTGATAGACACCACCATCGTAGGAGTCATGGTACAGGTGTGAGTTCCCCCAGTTGTTCACTTCCTGCTGGTACTGCTTGAGCAGGTAGTGTGCCTCACTGCGAAGGAGCGGTAGTTGGATTGATGCGAGATCGTTGTCAATTTGCGTTGAGACTTTCAGCAAGTCGTCAAGGGTTTTTGCTTTACTTAGTGCTGCCTGATCGGTCTGCAGATGCTGTTGATACGTCGTGACACTTTGTCCATATTGCTGGATATTTGCAATATCTGCAGCGAACTCCTTCAATTTCGCCGTGCCCACGTAGGGAATAGCCTGAACAGAGAAAGCAGCAGTTTGTTGCAGTTGAGCATTGACTAAATCAATAAGCTGTGAAAAATCCTCCGGCTTGTTTGCTGTACGGAAAGTCTGAAGATCATACTGCTCCTGCTGCTGCAGAGCTGTAATGTCCAGGCGCGAGTTCTGCAACTGCTTCATCGCCTGTTGCAGTGAAACGAGTGCGTTATAGGCTGGCCCCATCAGGTGTAGTGCCATCATAGAACGGTTGGCGTTCTCACTGACCTGCAAGTAATCTTTAGGGGTCTGTGCCTGGGACAAGAGATTTTGATCTTGTTTGAGTTGATCGGCAAACACTTTTGTTTCGACAAAGCCCTGTGCCTGACGCTGAGCCAGCAGACTTTCAAAGGTTTGTAGATCAAGTGAAGCTACGTAGTCGAGATGCTGAGTTGTCTGCGTCTCTAGGCCCTGTACCTGAATTGCCAACATTTGGTAGCGCTGCGCTAGGTTTGTATAGTAGTCGGTGGCAGATTGATGGCCAAAAACGCTCAAAGGCACGTGCGTTGCGCTTAATTGCGTTTCTTGTTGCTTGATAGATTGTAGTAACGTGCTAGGAACGCCAATACTCTGAGCATGAACAAGCGCAGTATCGAGGGTAGTTTTGTCCTGGTCAACACCTTGATGTGTTTGAGGGCTACCACTGCATGCGCTGAACAGCAGCATCGCTAGCACTACCATACAAAGAAAGAGTGAGCGTTTGTTTCGTTTTATGAGCCGAGGAGCATATATCATAGAGTTGGCCTCCCACTCCTGTAGAGTTGCTCAGCATAAAATAGACTGTTTCTTAATATATTACAATAGACGCATCCACTTCTTATTATTGTACATCGCTTTATCAGGGCTTTGCCATTCTGCTACTCCTTCACTCCTTCTCTCTTTGTTATCGGGTGGGGCCGGGCAACCGCTGATGCTCTTTTGTGCTAGAGATGAGAGGCTAGCCTAGTGCTTGCTCTAGGTCCAAGAGCAAATCTTCACTGTCCTCAATGCCAATTGAAAGGCGTAAGAGCGTATCGGTAAGCCCACGAGCTTCACGAATATTCTGCGGAATAGAGCTGTGGGTCATGGAAGCAGGATGACACACCAGTGACTCGACACCTCCCAGGCTCTCGGCAAAGGTAAAGACCTTGCAACGCCGTACGAGCGTATCCACATCGCTGAGCGTGCCTTTGAGCTGGAATGAAACCATGCCGCCAAAACCACTCATCTGCCGCTTTGCTAGTTCGTGATCGGGATGAGAAGGCAGTCCAGGATAGTAGACCTTCTCTACACGCAGATGCTCCAGCAGGAAGCGAGCAACAATGCGCGCGTTTTCCTCGTGCTGGCGCATACGTAGTGCGAGCGTTTTGATGCCGCGCAGCGTGAGCCATGCATCAAATGGGCCGGGCACGCCACCAGCCGCGTTCTGGTAGAACTTGAGCGCCTGATAGAGCTGCTCGTCTTTCATGACGAGGGCACCGCCGATAACATCGCTGTGCCCATTGATGTATTTCGTTGTGCTATGGAGAACGATATCTGCGCCAAGGTCGAGTGGTCGCTGAAAGTAGGGACTAGAGAATGTGTTATCGACCACAAGCAGAATATGGTAACGATGGGCAACTTCGGCGATAGCTCGAATATCGACGAGCCGCAGGAGTGGATTGGTCGGTGTCTCCAGCCAGATCAGCTTCGTGTTGGGGCGAAGAGCACGTTCGTAATCAGCACTACTGCCAGCAATGACATAACTTGTTTCAACGTTATAGCGACGCATGACAGACTCAAACATGCGGTACGTGCCGCCGTAGAGATCATCGCAAGAGAGCAGATGATCTCCCGCGCTGAGCTGACTCAAAACAGCCTGCTCGGCTGCCATACCAGAGGCAAAAGCCAGCCCATAACTGCCATTTTCAAGTGCTGCAATGCAGTCTTCCAGAGCTGAACGTGTGGGGTTGCCTGTGCGCGCATACTCAAAACCCTTATGCTCACCCACGCCACTTTGTGCATACGTCGAGGTTTGAAAGATCGGGGTCATAATTGCGCCCGTTGCTGGATCGGGATGCTGGCCAGCATGAATGGCCTTTGTAGCAAATTTCATTTTGGAAGCTCCTTGCTATTGTCTATAACATATATTATAGATGAACTATATCACCTATGCTCGTGCGGGACAATGAACAAAAACAAATGTCTCATAGTTCTTCCCTGAAACCTGCGACACAAACATAACGTTACAACAACAACACCCCTTTTTGAAAGAACGAGAAAAGAGTGCCTAGACAGGGCAATTCGCTTTGTCGAAGTAATTCTTGAAAGAATGAGAAAAACATGTCTGGACATGATGTTATCGTTATTGGTGCCTCTGCTGGCGGCGTAGAAGCTCTCGCGACGCTGGTCAGTGCGTTGCCAGCAGACCTACCGGCTGCAGTTTTCGTAGTACTACATATCCCTGCGCAAAGTCCAAGTCTGCTACCAGAGATTCTCAGCCGCTCAGGAGCACTCAGGGCTATTCACCCCGCAGACAACGCAGTAATCCAGCATGGATGTATCTATGTTGCCTTACCAGACCACCACCTGCTTGTTGAAGAGGGACATGTGCGTGTAGTACGTGGCCCAAAGGAAAATCGCCATCGACCTGCCATTGATGTGTTGTTTCGTTCGGCAGCCCGTGCGTATGGAACCCGTGTGGTGGGGGTAATCTTAACAGGCTCTCTGGATGATGGCACGGCTGGGCTGCTGGCCGTGAAGCGACGTGGTGGTATTGCTGTTGTCCAGGACCCAGATAATGCCCTGTATGCGAGCATGCCCCGCAGCGCATTAGCACACGTAGATATGGATTATATCTTGCCTCTGCCCGATATTGGGCCTGTGGTAGCACGGCTAGCAAGGGAACAGGCAGCAGAGCAAGAAGCATACCCTGTTCCCAAAGATATGGAGATGGAAACGAAAATGGCAGAAATGGATGTGAATGCGCTGAATAATGGAGAGTCTGTTGGAACACCTTCGGTCTTTTCCTGCCCAGAATGCGGTGGAGTCCTGTGGGAAGTGCATGATGAAAATTTGCTCCGTTTCCGCTGCCGGGTAGGTCATGCCTACTCTGTCGATAGTGTATTAGCAGGACAGTCGGAGGCAGTGGAGCAAGCGCTGTGGGCAGCATTGAAAACCCTGGAGGAAAATATAAGCCTCTCACGCCGTATGGTGAAAGAAGCGCATGGCAAGGGAAAAGACTGGTTAGCCAAGCGGTTCACAGAAAAGTGGCAGCAGGCAGAGCAGCACGCAGCACAGATCCGACGGGTCTTATTGAATAATGGAATGAATACGACACTAGATGACAATGCTAACCTTGCACCGAAAGAAAATAACGAGAACAGTGCCACTTCCTAGTGGCGAGCATGTGACAGCCACCTCAACCAAAAATCCTCTTGAGTTGAGAACACATTTATGCTATAGTAAGCTTGTGAAGTTACTGTTAAACTTCAGCGGTCCAGAGCACGAGAGCCATATTTCTCTGTCCCACCCATGTATACTGCTCTGCGTGCTTTACTGTCCTGACAAAAGGCACCACCATACCTGGCAAGGAACACGTATTTATGGGCGAAGCCGAGATAACAGAAACAGGGCAAAGAGAATTAGTTGTTATTGGTTCTTCGGCAGGAGGAGTCGAGGCAGTCTCAATTCTAGTAAGCACTTTGCCTAAAGATTTTCCCGCACCTATTGTGTTGGCTCAGCACCTTGATCCTACCCGCACCAGTACCCTGGATAGCATTCTGCGGCGACGTAGCACCCTTCCTGTAGAGCTAGTTACCACGAGCAATCGTCTTGAGCCTGGCAAGATTTACGTGACACCGTCTAATCGCTTTGTTTCCATTATGGATGGACACGTCGAGGTGCAGGAAGACAACGTCAAACGAACTCGCCCAAGGCCATCAGTGGATATGCTGTTCTCAAGTGCCGCCGAAGCATACGGAGACCGCTTGATTGCCGTGATCCTGACTGGCTCCGGCTCTGATGGCGCTGCAGGAGCAATGGAAGTGAAGAATGCGGGCGGGACAGTGATTGTGCAGGATCCTCAAACAGCTCGCTATCCATCAATGCCCTTGGCCTTGCCACCAACCATCATTGACTTCGAGGCCGACATAGAACATGTTGGCCCTTTACTTTACGACCTTCTTACAGGTGGGACCCTCCCAGGTATTGAAGAGAAGACCGAGGATGTGCTTCAAAGTATCCTTGAGCAAGTCAGCCGACAAGCCTCCATTGACTTCCGTTCCTACAAGATAGGCACTATCCTGCGGCGTATTGGCCGTCGCATGGCCATAACTCATAACCGCAGTATGCGGGAATACTTAGAGTACTTGAAAGTGCATTCTGAGGAAGTTAGTGCGCTTGTGAAGGCTTTTCTGATCAACGTCACCCAATTCTTTCGTGATCCCGAAGCCTTCGCCTACCTGAAGAGTGATATTCTGCCGAAGTTAATAGCTCAGGCCCGTGAGCGAGATCGCTTCCTACGTTTCTGGACGGCTGGTTGTGCAACCGGTGAAGAGCCGTATTCGTTGGCAATGCTGCTGACCGACCTGCTGGGAGCTGAACTTCCCGAATGGAGTATCAAAATTTTTGCTACCGATTTGGATGAGGCGGCCATCAACTTTGGTCGACGTGGGCTGTACTCCGAAAATTTGCTTAAAAAGATACCCGTTGACTACAGCGAACGTTTCTTTGAGCGCACTGATCATAGTTATCGTATTTCAAAGATATTGCGGCAAATGGTGATCTTCGGGCAGCAGAACCTTACACGCAGTGCTCCTTTTCCCCGCATTGACCTGATAGTGTGCCGTAATGTGCTGATCTACTTCACGCCTGAACTCCAGGAATATGTGCTCAACCAGTTTGCTTTCTCGCTCTCTCCCGAGGGTTACTTGTTCCTGGGCAAAGCTGAAACAGTACGTCCCTCGCAGACGTATTTCGAATTGATCAACAAGCATTGGAAAATATATCGCTGTTTGGAAAGTTCCTTATCCTCAATACGACACTCGCACCTCTCAGAACTAGGTCCACCTCGTGCCGATGGACGCTCGCTTACACAGACAAACACTTCCTCTGCAAAACAGCATGCCGAGCAGGGGTTAACACCGTCAGGACTTGAAATTGGCCAACTGCGCCGTCTTAATGAATTGCTGCTGCGCTTCTTACCAATCAGTGTAGTAGTTATCAACCGTTCTTACCACGTTTTGACGGCTAATGGAGCAGCGCGACGCCTGCTCGGCCTGCGAGATATCGGTAGCGAGCAGGATTTCTTACACGCGGTGCGCGGCATTCCATACTCTCCAGTGCGCAATGCCATAGACACTGTTTTTCGCGAACGGACCACCATCACGCTCCCTGAAATTGAGTTTGATATCTCAACGGGTGGTAACGGTCGTTTCGTCAGTCTCTCGATAGCGCTGATGCAACTGGATGCTGGCACGCCGGACCTGGCAGTCATTAGCGTGACTGATGTCACGGAGCAAGTCCAGATCCGACGACAGTTAGAAACAGCGCAGGCCGAACAGAGCCAGCTCATGAACGAGCTCTCTAGCGCGAATAAGCGCCTGAATGATATGAATAAAGAGCTGATGGATTCCAATGAGGAATTACAAGTTGCCAATGAAGAACTGGTGCTGGCTCACGAGGAATTGCAAGCAACTATTGAGGAGTTCGAAACAACCAACGAGGAATTGCAAGCTACCAATGAGGAACTGGAAACAAACAACGAAGAACTACAGGCTACCAATGAAGAACTTGAGACTACCAATGATGAGCTAAGAGCGCGCACGAGTGAGCTGCAAGAACTGACAAACATGCTCGAAAGTGAGCGGAAGCAACTCTCCGAGATAGTTGAGCTTGCTCCATTCGATATCCTGGTCCTGCGTGGACCTAGCTTGATCGTCGAAGCCTATAACCCTCGCTACACACGGCTACCTGAAGGCAGGGTGGTGCAAGGTAGGCCGTTTCATGAAGTCTCTGAGCTTTTCTGGGACGTTGGTGTGTCACTTGCTCGCCTAGCGCGAGAGGTGTACGAGAATGACTTTATGCGGAGTACTACTAGAATACTTACTCACTTGCCGAAAGAAAATGAAGCCCGTGAGCGTTATTTTTCCTATACTCTGGTGCCTTCACATGATGCAGCCAATCGCGTGAGCGGGGTGATTATCTATGCCGTAGACGAGACGCAGCAGCGTCTCAAAGAAGCTGAAGAGGAGCGCGAGAGGCTGCGCTTGATCTTCGATAATGCGAATGTGGCGGCTCTGGCTCTCTATGATGCCCAAACAGCCGCATTGATCATAGCAAGTTCACGCTATCTTGAGGTTGTGGCACAAGTGCATGGAGTAGCACCTAGCCAATTGATAGGCAGGACATGGTATGATTTGAACCTCATTGCAGCCCCTGAGGAAGCAAACAAGCTCTGGAATACGATAGTGGAGAGCCATGTTCCGCTTCATCTGGCAGAAGTTCATGTGAAGCCTGTCGCAGATAAGCCAGAAATAGTATGGGCTTGGAGCCTCTCACCCATTCTGAAGAAGGAACAACAGGACACGATAGAGTATATGCTTGTCTCTGCAGTCGAAGTAACAGAACAGACACGGGCACGCCAGGAAATGGAGCAATTGAACCGTCTCAAAGATGACTTCTTGTCACTTGCCAGTCATGAACTACGCAATCCTCTCACCTCCATTCAGGGCTATGCGCAACTGCTGCTGCGTAGGCTGCAACAGCCAGATGCACAGTTAAAAAGTGAAGAAGTGCAAAATCCACATGGAGCAGAAGTAAGTTCACACGAAGTTGTGCAAACCCTGGATAAAATTATTCATCAGGTGAACCGTTTGAAGCGGATTATCGAAGAGATGGTGGATATTACACGTATTCGCGGTGAAGTGCTCGTATTAAACAATCGGCACAACGTCAACGTTGTGGAAGTGGTGCAGCGGGTCGTCGAATCCTGTGTTACTGCCACTGATCGTGTGATCAATGTGCAAGGTGATAGAGAAGCAATCGTAGGCAACTGGGATGAGAGCCGATTAGAACAAGTGTTATATAATCTGCTCAGTAATGCTATTAAATATAGTCCGTCCAACACAACTGTGGAAGTTGGTATAGAACGCCAACCCGATGAGGTGCTTATCTGGGTGCGAGACAAGGGACAGGGTATAAGCGAAGAAGATCAGGCTCACATTTTTGACCGTTTCTACCGGATACACAATGGCGAGAACAATCGCATTGAGGGGTTGGGACTAGGACTGTATATTGCGCATCATGTTATTACTCAGCACAGTGGGCGTATGTGGATAGAGAGTAAGCTAGGAGAAGGAAGTACTTTTTACTTTTCATTACCCTATAACCAAGCAAACAAAACTTCTGGGACTAAATAGCCTTGACGCAACAAACAATGAGTACACCGGAGCAGGAGCAGAAAACAATCCCGCCACCGGTCGCGGTGCAAAAATCTGTCTCCAGCAGAGGAATTATCTCCCTGCTGGTCTGCATTAGTCTGCTTTTACTGCTCATTACAGGTCTATTGGTATTTAATTTGTCAACGAGCGGTAGTAGGCAATCAAAGGGTAGTACAGTAGACAGTCACGCCTCT
>JAFATZ010000163.1 GCA_019243675.1 Ktedonobacteraceae bacterium
GTACGCCTGCCATGTCTGCGGTGTATGCTGCCAACGGTGGGCTAGACATGGTACTGGAGATTAGCGTTGAGCGTATCTGTGAGCGGACGCGCTATCTCACCAATGACCTAGTCGCACGTGCGCGTGAGCGTGGTTGGACTGTGCATACAGCGCAAGTACCAGAGCAGCGTAGTTCAATCGTGATGCTGGCACTTGAGCAGCCGCAACAGTTAGTAAATGAGTTGATAACGCGCAACATCATCACTGACTCACGTCCTGGGCTGTTGCGCATTTCTCCGTATTTCTATAATACAGTCGAAGAGAATGCTATTGTGATAGATGTAATTGCAGAGCTACTAGACCAAAGAAAGCAAGCAAGTTAGTTCTAGAGATGCACATGTGCTCCAGTCAACCACCTCCGCTCTCAGAGCGGAGGCTTGCCTCTGAACTCCACCGCAACTCGGAGTACCTTCGCAGGCGCTCCGCTTTGGCTTCTTTGTCCGAGGCATCAGGGGCAAGTGACAGGTGCCCCGTCCTGGTCCAGTCGTGCCGAACCAGCAGCGTTCTCATCGTGACATTTCTCGCCCCAACCAGGTCTGCATGCAGCATGTAGTGGCACTGCTGACAGACAAAAAGCAACCCTTTGTGTGGGCGGTTCTCCTCAGCCGTATGCCCACACCTGGGACATGCTTTTGAGGTGTAGTCGGCATCCACCTTGATCACCTGTGAGTCTGCAAGCGCGGCTTTGTAGCTGATGAGGGCATGCAACTCGGCAAACGACCACTGTGAGGAGACTCGATTGGCTTTGCGGGCCTTTGGGGAGACTTGCTCATAGCCCTTACCGTTTGCCTTGCGCTTGCGTTTCCTCCGCTTGGTGCGCTCGCGGATATCAGTCAAGTGTTCGAGTCCGAAGAGGGTGTGGGGGTGCTGCTCGACGATGTGTTTAGCGATAGCATGATTGGCTTGCAATTTCAACCGTCTCTCTCGCTGGGCAATTCGTTTCAAACGGCGTTTGGCCCCACGAGTGCCTTTCTGCTGCAAGCGTTTGCGTAGTCGTGCGTAGTGATTGGCGGTATGTCGTACTTGTTTGCCTGAATAAAAGCTCGCCTTTCCTGCCGAGGTGGAGGTCACTGCCAGATAGCGGATACCCACATCGACCCCCACTACCTGCTTGAGTTGCTCACAGGTAGGCTCAGGCACCTCAATCTGTAAGGAAACGAGCAAATAGAACGTTTTCTTGGGGGTATCGTACCAGAGTTTGGCATCTCCGATGCTAGCTCCCTGCTGAATGAGCGCCAGATGCTCATCGTAGCCCTGGTAAGGGATGCTAGTCCGCCCTTTAAGGGTGCCCAGGCTGACTTGGCTGTCGCGCTGAAAGGTGTAGTTGCGCTCATAGGTATACTGCACCGTCGGGGAGCTATAGTGCGGAGGCTGGTCCAACCCCTTGAAGCGTTTCTTGGTGAGTTTCTTGCAACGGTGCTCTTTATTCTTCACCAGCTTAGTCCACAGCCCTTTGTAGGTAGCAGCCACCTGGCGCTCGACACTACAGGCGAGTTGAGAGGGAAGGCCATAGCGCATACGTAACTCAGCGTACATGCCTTTGTGCAGTCGGGTGACAGTGCTGGTTTTGCCTTGCTCGAAGGCATAGCGACTGACCGCATTGAGGGCGTCTCGATAGGCCAGTTGTGTCTGGCGTAAGGCGTGAGCTTGCTCGGTGGTGGCAAGCAGTTTCAGTTTGGCGGTGATGATCTGGTGCATGCTGTTCCTTGAGCGACAGGGATGGGAAGCGGTCCCGTCCCTGTCCATCCTATGCTAGTGTTACGGTGCGTAGGTCAGCCCTTGGTTGATGATGCCGATCACACAGCCCAGGTTCACAAGATAGGAGGGTGGTTCGTCTCCTAACGCATGACTGATCTGTTTGTCACGTGTGGTGACACGACGACTCAGGTTCCCCTCGACTTCCTCAAGCATCTCTTCTTCAGTGAGCGGGGCTTCTTCGTAGTACTCACAAAACACTTCCTGTGCCAGGGCGAGTCCTGCTTGAAACTCAGGGTGCGCTAGTAATGCATGCAGTACAGGGACAACGGGTTGGTCGTGCATCTGGTCGGACATGGATGTGTATCTCCTTTGTGTGCTTGACAGCTAGACCCTCAAACAGGTATCATCCCGCCTGAGAGGCTAGGATACGTTAACAACGACTAGACTCTTACGGCTAGCTCGTATGCTTGTACGAGCTGCAGTCTCAGCGGATCAAAGACTGGATTACACTAACCAAGGATACTTTTAGAACATTACTCTGTAGAAACTTACTTATATCAAGTTTACACAGATTATATCAGAAAGTCAAGACTATTCAAGAAAGCTCCCCTCTTTCGTTGACGAAGCTCAAACAAAGCCGTATAATGAGACGGACTGACACTTCGGTAAAAATTATGAGGAGTAGAGATGTGGCTGATAAAACGGAATGGCTCAGCGTTGAGCAGATTTCCCAAGAACTAGGAGTCCACCCCGAAACGATCCGTGAATATATACGAGATGGTTTATTGAAAGCTGTTCAATTGAAACGTTCCTATCGTATCCGTCGATCAGATTACGAGGACTTTTTGAGACGGCGTGAGACTGGTCAGCGGTAGAGAAAGAGGAATTTATATCTTTTGTCTCTCTGCTTTAATTTTTTCTAATTGGATGTATTTGAGCACGACATCCACGCTCATATCTCCAACACTGCCAGCATAATATGCACGAGACCACAAGGCACCTCCCCAAAGCTGTTTCTTTGAAAACTCCGAAACCCTTCATACGCACCTGTTGGGGCCGCCTTACCCCTATTTAAAGATAGGGGTATGTGCTCCAATGAAAGCGACGGCAAAATAGAGGAGCACGAGTAAGGCACAGACCAGTAGGAACGTACCATAGCAGGTAAGGTTCCAGGCGCGACGCGTGTTGAGTGCCTGCCGTAGTTGCTCCTCCATATCGGGTGGATCGAGTTGTATGTGCGGGTGCCGTGCTTGCAGTTGGGGTAGCAGAGCACGAAAATCACGTGCATTACTCATACCCTCGCACAGGATAACAGTGGTGTCATCATCTAAGTCGGCCATCAATACCAGTTTGCCCGGATTGGGGTCGCCAGGGACGAGTATAAGTTGCTTGATGGCATCCAGTTGTACTCGTGTCTCCTGCCCCTCTTCTTGCCCTGTGACCACCAGTTCATCATCATAGAGTAGTATCTCTTTGCCCATACCGAAGCGCACAACGCTTACAGGCGATTTCTTGATAAGATCATTCTCACTCATGGTTCACTTCCGTGTGTCGTCTTACTAATGGGATATATAACAGATTGTAGCATGGCTGGCAAAACGGGGGCTGCCACCTTGCTTCTGCGGAGTTGGCGTCGCTTTTTTGCGCATAGAGCACAGACGGTTGGTAGAGCTAATGAATTGTGCCCTGGATGCAGTATCAGTTTGACTTGCTTTTGTGGACTTTGGGTATCCAGAAGGCGCTGGTAATTCACAGCGATGAAGTATGGCATATTGGCGAGAATGAACTCGTTAAAGCTAGCTTCTTCCATCGAAAGCACTCCTTATAGAGAACGGGAAGAATGTTGGGACAAGTGCAGCTAGACATCACTATTATTTTAATAAATGGATAAGTATGTATTGTTCCTCAGTTAAGTATAGCATGACAGTGTTCGGTTGGCTAGTGGACTGGTTA
>JAFATZ010000251.1 GCA_019243675.1 Ktedonobacteraceae bacterium
CGCCCATTGCCTCTTTTATCGGATCGCTGGGTGCGAAATAGCCCAGCATGAAGGTGATGAAGGTGACACCTAGCACAATAAATACTAATCCCATGAAGCGCTTAACCAGAAATTGCACCATGCTATAACCCTCCTCTCACATAATCGGTAGGGGCCCGATTTATCGTGCCCCGTGCCCATGCGGTCGCGTTAATGTGCATCCCATGATCGGTAGGGGCCCGGTTCACCGTGCCCGTGCTATTGAGCGATGTAAACGTCGAGCCAGTCATCTGTAGCTAAAAAACCCAACGCAGGAAGCTTATAATTCTGCACTTTGGGGTTCACCGAGTAAACGAAGGCCGACTGGTAGGTTGTAATCCAACCTACATCATTGACAATTTTCTGCTCGGCATCATTGTACAGTTTCATGCGCGCAGTGCTATTCTGCTCTCCATCGGCCTTGGCCAATTCAGCCTGTACGGCCTGCTGTTGCACAGCATTGATTGAATTGTTCTGACCATAATTAAAATAGTTGTGGTCGGACCCCTTGCCGAAAAACAAGCTCAACCAATCTTGCGCGTCGGGATAATCTGCTCCCCAGCTTCCATACCACATCTGCAGTGGCCCTGCATGCCCAAGAGTGTCGGCTTCTTGCTTGACCAAGTCATTGGCATGAATACCTACCAGCTTGACGCTGATACCAAGCACTTGCTTCCATTCATCTGCAACGGCTACCATCGTATCCGCGCCAGCCTTGTAGTCTATGGAGTAGGTCAGAGTAAGCGCAGGCAGCTTGTCAACACTACTATATCCAACTTCCTGCATGCCTTCCTTCAACAACTGCTTGGCCTTTTGCTGGTTGCCAGTCGTGCTCGCTACCCCTGTTGGCCCTGTCAGGCTCTCATTGTAGCCCTGTATACCTTTGGGCACGATATGGTTGCTGGGGCTCACTACCTTGCCTATAACGTGATACACGATCAAATCTTTATTGAGAGCCAGCGCGAAGGCCTGACGAATCTTTATGTTATCCAATGGCTTTACCAGGTAATTCAAGCCAATGTATCTGCTGGCCAGACCTGGAACGTTCTGGAAACCTGTTTGCGCTTTGGCTACCTCATCTTGGCTCGGTGGGACGGGAGCAAGATCGTATTGGCCAGCTAGATAAGCTCTATAATTGCTATCCCTATCGCCAGCAATGGTATACTGAATTTTCTGCAACTTGGGTGTGCCCCCATAGTAGTTGGCATTGGGCACCAGTACAAGGCTGGTGGTATGTCCATAGCTGGCAACTTTGAAAGGCCCATCGCCTCCGCCCTCTTCCAGGTGATCTGTCCATTTGTCGCCATATTTCTCAATTAGCTTTCTTTCAACGACGAAGGATGTGGGATAGCTTAGCGCTGGCAGGAAATATGCTGCCGGTTTACTAATGACAATGGAGATCGTCCTGGCATCCTTCACGATCAGGCTATCTCCAATCAGGGTCGGAATTTTCCCTGACGTGACCGAGTCAAAATCCTTCAGCAGGTTAAGATACACTCTCACATCAGACTTAGTGGCAGGCAGTACAGTGCGGTTGATACTATAGGCTACATCATCAGCAGTAAGGGCTGTACCGTCGCTGAATTTGAGATTGGGCTTGAGCGTAAATGTGTAGGTCAGCCCATCTGCCGAGACCTGATGAGAGGCTGCGAGCTGATCGACGATAGTGCCATCGTCTCTGGTTGCTACCAGACCCGTAAAGAGTATATTAATGGGGTCTCCTGTAGTATGGCTAAGAGCCGGGTCAAGCGTGTCGAAGTCGCCACCTTCATTTGGCTCACGCAAGATTTGTTTGTCGGGGGATGCGGGAACTGAGTTGTTTCCTGTAGTCGTAGTATTGCCACCACAAGCAGCAAGAAATATGGCACATAAGCAGACCATGCCTGCTAGGCTTGCTATCCTAAACTTTTTCTTTGGTTGCATGCGCTACATCTCCTTCATCGCAAAAATATATCTGTGTGATGCTCTGTATCCTGCCTAGAGTGAGTGCTCTCTCTTGTTACTCAAGAATGGCTTCATCCTAACAGAAAGAGGCTCCGCACGCAAGCGGAGTAGCAGAGACATCTGACATTCTTCCTTGACAAATGAAATATGTTCGGGTACGCTTTTGTTAGTAACAATAGCGAGTAAATAGATTAACTTAGTCAACAATCGGAGGAGATTGAGCATGGGTGAAGCATCCCGTGAGATTCTGCGTCGAGCGCGCCA
>JAFATZ010000325.1 GCA_019243675.1 Ktedonobacteraceae bacterium
AAGAGCGTCATATCCTCTCCTCCACTAATATTGAAGAGCACACGCTGCGCTCCACGGATGGTTACATTTAGGAAACCACCCGCGATAGCCTCTTTTGCTGCCTGCTCAGCACGATTGTGGCCATGACCGTGACCAAGGCTCATCAGCGCGGTCCCCGCGGCGCGTAAAACACCACGCACGTCAGCAAAGTCCACGTTGATCATACCGGGAACATTAATCACCTCGGCAATGCCTTGCACACCCTGGCGTAACACATCATCAGCTATCTTGAATGCGTTGGCCAAATTAAGCTCTCGTCCAGCGGTTACGAGCAGACGATCATTAAGAATAGTAATCAAGGCATCTACTTCAGCACTCAGTTCGGCGATGCCATGTTCAGCAACACGACGACGGCGCGACCCCTCAAAGCTAAACGGAAGGGTTACGATGCCGAGGGTAAGGGCACCGAGCTTTTTCGCGATTGCAGCCACAACTGGCGCTGCCCCTGTACCAGTACCTCCGCCCATACCAGCGGCGATGAACACAAGGTCGGTATTGCTTAAAGCTTCTCGGATCTCGGCTGCACTTGCGTTTGCAGCATGGGTGCCTATAGCCGCATTCCCACCTGTCCCCAACCCTTTTGTATAATGCTGGCCAAGGCAGATGCGAGTAGGTGCCTGCGAGAGTGCAAGAACTTGGGCGTCGGTGTTCATCGTGATGAAGCGCACTCCACGTACATTCGTGTGAATCATGCGCTCAACTGCGTTCATGCCACCGCCACCAACCCCTGCTACGACAATATCTACATGATGTGATACCTGTGAGAGTGCGCCAGAGAAAGAGGAGAGTGTATCATCACCCGTGTCGTACTGACCCCAACCAACTCGCCTTTGCTCGTCTTGCCATGCCACCCTTTGGCTCTCCAGTTCCCGTCGGGGAACAACCCACTGATTTTCTTGCCTCTCGTACATGACACCCCCATTTTCTCTCTTCCTTCTTACTCGAAGGGCAGTTCGTACTGGGTATCTTCTCTCTGCTGTAGTGAACAGGTTTGCATTCATTCTAACAAGAGTGTCAAGAGCTTAGAAAAACCGCCCTCATTTCTTAGAGTGGGCGGAAGCGTTGCTGAACACGAATGACGTTCGCTAGAAGAGCGGGCACATCGACAGGTGCGCCAAAGAGCGCTTCGCCACGCCGTTCAAGAGCTGCTAAGCGTGCGATAGCGTCAGGGACAGACAACCCTTGGGCCAGTAGATGCGCGCCCAGAGCGCTTATAATCGCTGTAGCAAATGACGAACCACACAGATCGGCCCAGCCCGAAGTGTTCTGCTCTCCACCAGGGAAGGTAGGTGAAATATAGATGCCGCGTACAGCATCGGGCAACCCATTTGTATCCTTGGCTCCATAAGCATCACCACCGAAGGTAGCTACTCCCGTCGTAAATGGCGCTACGTTGGCGGCATTCGCAAACTTGGCAGGCTCAAAATTGCTGTTGACCGAGGTCACACTCAGAGTTGTATCATAGCGTGCCGGAGCGCGTGGGGAAAGAGGGGTGCGTGCGCCTGTAGAATTATTGCCAGCCGCTGCAACAATAAGCGCGCCTTGTGCTGCTAGACTGTCAAATAAGAGACGCAATCCTTCCTCTATGTGATTGAGTACGTGCATAACTCCTGCAATCTGTGTATTAGGCCACTGACGCTGATCGAACCATACATAGGGGAGGTGGCGCATATCAGGTAGCATCGTCAAACTAAGATTGATGACCAGATGGCGAAGAGTACCCGAGGCCAGCTCTCGCTCCAGATCGGTCAGGGCAGCGAAGAGACTATACAGGTCGCCTCCACCAAAGTCATTGAGAACGCGTATCAGGCGTATACGAGCTTGGCGGGCAACATCACGAATAAGACCAGAGACAGAGACACCATGATCGGGCATAAAATAGTAGCGAGGGTCACCGTGGAGGTCGCGTCCAGTACGTATATCATTTGTCAGAGCATAACGATCATACTCAATCACGAACGAGCCATCCTCATTACTTAGGTCACTGACTAAGCGTTGCAGCAGCCAATTACGCTGCAGTTCTGAGCGCGTAGCAGCACTACGTATACGGTCGGGATGATGGGCAGTATCTAGCACCGCAACCAGTACATCTTCTGCTCCCTTCGAATCAAGCTGAATCCTCTGGTCTAACAGGGTTACCTGCCAGCCAACCAGAGCATTGTCAGCAGTGGCAACGTCTAGTGAAGGAGCAGGGCAAGGAGGCAACGCCAAGCCACCGTCACCGTAAAAAACAGGAGCAGCAGTAACCAACCAGTTGGGCATAGCCGAGACAATATGTAAGCCTAACTTTGACAACTCGTCTAAATGGCTCTGCACGTATGATAGAGCGGTAGGTACTGGATCGCGTGTAGCAGAGTCAGTACGACGTGTATGAAAGAAAATAGCAATCAGTGGTTGCTTGCGGTGTAACCCGAAGACAAAAGCATGACGCTGTATAGAAGGCATCATCGGACTATCATTCCACCTGCCATGCGTGCCATAATGCTCCACAGCAAGATTGTAGCTTGCTAGAAAAGCATTAAGCAGAACACGTATCTGCTCAACTAACACGTCCAGTGAATCATCCCTGGGAGCCTGAGCTAGACGAACGACGATGACCATCTCGCCTGGAATCCAGTGGAACAATTCATCTGGAGTCCCCATAAACTCCGTTGTAGTATGAGACATACGCAAAAATTTCCCCTCTACATAATAAAATAGCATGCCCGGATATATGTGGCACTATTCCGCTACTGCTAGCGGCCACGCCCCCTTACAGCCTTGGGCCTTGCTTGCTACACATATTGACGGTTCAGCTAGGCTGATTGCTACATTTGCTGGCAAAGGTAAGCCACTTCTGCTTATCAGACACGTCAATGGCAAAGGCATAAAATTGTATATCGACGTGTTATCATACGCAGACATATCCAATAAGTGGAGAAACGAGGAAGAAGCATGGCGAAAACATATGGAGTTATTGTTATTGGTTCAGGGCCAGCAGGCTATACCGCTGCTATCTATGCAGCTCGCTCTAATCTCTCTGTACTGATGTTCCAGGGCTACCATGTAGGTGGGCAGTTGATGCTGACGAGCGAGGTGGAGAATTACCCCGGTTACGAAGAGGGGATCCTCGGGCCTGAGATGATGGACAAATTTGAGCAGCAGGCACGCCGTTTTGGCACCGAGATGATCGCGGAGGATGTGACGGAGGTTGATTTCAGCCATCGCCCCTTTGTTGTGAAATCTGATGCAGGAGAGTATCGCGCAAAAGCTATTATTATTGCTACAGGCGCGAGCGCTAAGTGGTTAGGCCTAGCAAACGAAAAACGCCTGCAAGGACGTGGAGTGACTGCCTGTGCTACCTGTGACGGCTTCTTCTTCAAGAACAAAGATGTCATTGTTGTGGGTGGTGGCGATACTGCAATGGAGGAGGCTACCTTCCTCACGCGCTATGTCAATCACGTAACGATTGTGCATCGCCGTGATACCTTCCGCGCTAGCAAAATTATGCAGGATCGAGCACGTAAAAATCCCAAGATCAGTTTTCTGATGGATACAGAGATTGTTGATCTCCTGGGTGATGACGCTGTCACCTCAGTACAGGTGCGCAATGTCAAGAGCGGCGAGGAGCAGAAGCTACCCGTGCAGGGCGTGTTCATGGCGATTGGTCACCAGCCCAACACCCACCTGTTCAAGGGTACTCTGAACATGGACGCGGCTGGATACATCATTCCCGTCGAGTATACGATGACCAATATTCCCGGCGTCTTTGCTGCTGGCGATGTGACCGATCATCGTTATCGTCAAGCCGTTACTGCCGCTGGCGATGGTTGTCGGGCTGCCATTGATATGGAGCGCTGGCTAGAGAGCCAGGGCGAAGATGTAGACATAGAGAATTGGAACTAAGCAAGCAAAAAGATTTTCCCGGCTGAGTTGGGGAAATCTTTTTGCTTGCTTACTAACTATTACTTTGGTGTCTCAACAATCTCAAGAGCGTCTTTTCCACCATAGTAGTCCCACCAGGGCTTGGCACCCTGTCTGAGCCTCTCATTGAGCGCTTGAATATTGCGCACGCCCTCATCCTCAAGCCAGCCGTGCAATGCAGACGGACCTCCTTTGGCATACACTGGAATACCCTCCTGCCAGGTGGCACGGCCACATAACACGCCTGAAAACGATATACCTGCCTCAGTGGCTAACTCAAGTGACTCCAGAAAGACCTCATTGCTCACGCCAGCGCTCAGATAGATGAATGGAAGACGCGAGGCCTCTGCTGCTGCACGAAAGCACTGCTTCGCCTCTTCA
>JAFATZ010000010.1 GCA_019243675.1 Ktedonobacteraceae bacterium
CAATACTCAAAATAATAGGCCAGAAGCTCGGATTGGGCAGGTGAACATGCTGCTCTTCCTCCAGCTTCGCCTTCGTAGCATCTTGATCACTCACCGCCGATGAACCTACGGCTGTAAGATTAGTACTTTGAAGAGAAGTATCCATACACTCTCACTTTCCTCCGCGCATGTGTAAAATTAGCGGGGGCTCTCATTTCCGAGGATAGTTGCCCTGCTACTAGCATAGCAAATATAGTTGGCTCGTGCAAGCGTTTGGGGAAAGCTGGAAAGCTGGGTGTCCGTCAAAGTTTTGCACGCGACTTGGGGAGACATGCGTGACCTCGTTTCCAGGGATGGTGGGAAGAAGGACGAGAGGAACCGGGCAAGGTGGCAGCAGGGGCAACAAGAAGAGGAGGTGGGGGAGCGGGCTTGGGAGATGGGGGCAAGAACTGGAGGAGCAGGAGCATGCAAGAGGAAACCAACTGCTGCAAGCGAGGAGCGGCCCGAAGCTGTTGCTGCAAGCGCTGGTGACGATGTTGCTCGGTGACGCACTCTTGCCACGTCTCCTGCCACCGCTCATTGCAAACAGCGTTGCGCAAAGCGAGCATGGGGTTGACGTGAGTGGATTGCCAATGCATCCCAGCCCCTTTGAGACGCGCTTGGACCACGATTTTGTTGGCACTTTCTACCATGCCTGAACCAATGGGCCACCCGTCTGGTCGGTAGTCCTGATACTGCATCAGAGGAATGCGTTTGCACAGATACCCCACCTGTTCGCGCACGCCCTCCTGCTGGACCAGATGATGAGGAAGCCGGTCAAGCAGGCGCAGCAACAGAGGCGGACCGCACTGTTTGAGCCGATGCAAGAGCCGAGAGAGCAGGTCGGGCGGCAGGTTCATCCCTGCTTGCTGGAGAGCTTGCAGCAGCAGACTCACGTGCTCGGCGGCGTGAGGAAAATCCAAGATGCGCACGGCATCAGGCCGATGCAGATCGACAAACCCTTGTAACCAGTCGGCTCCATCTGTGACCGCACAGACCTCTTTCGCTTGACTGACCCCCCGTCGTTGCATCTCCACTTCTGCCAGATCAGCAAAGGTCGCCGCATCAGTCATGCGTGAAAAATAGGACAGATGGCCGACATGGACCTCTTGCTGCCCAGAAGCTGTCCTTTCTTGCTCGACTTGGCCAATGGCCAGGGTACGCACTTCTGCCCATTGCCCGTGGAGTAAGGGCACGTAGGCCCCATCCGCACTCATCGCTACGCGTGCCGTGTTCGTCGAGGCGGTGATGACCTGCGCTTTGGCCTGGGCTTGTGCCGTTTGCACTGCTTGGGCGCACGCCCCTGCTTGCTCAGTCTGTCGGCGCGTGGTGGCTTCACTCACCTGCACGCCCAACAAGCACTGCAACATCTGAGCTGCCCGTTCAAAGGGCATCCAACTGGACAGATGCACCAGATGTTCCTGCTGTCGCGGGGTTAAACTGCTGCCTGGCGGTAACGCTAATTGCTCATCCAGGGGGAAAAAGCCCTGTCCCACAGGTGGGACAGGTGCCATAGCTTCTCGTCAGGCTGACCTGTTGCCCGCCGGCAGCTTGCAAGCGGCGGGTGCGCTTGCCGCGTGCCTGCAAGGGGGTTCCACAGACCGGACAGGTCGGACGCTCCTCTGGCGGCGCTCCGCTCCAGTCGCGCTGCTCACTCTGCTGCGCCGTGTCTTGAATCACCTGGGCTTCTAAGCGGCTCATGCGGGCATGCACTTCCTCTTCAATCTCTCGCAACGTTGCTTTGGGGTGGCAGCGCCGCCATTCTTTGAGATCCATCAGAATCTGCTCACTCAACTGCTGCCAGGCTTGCTCCGTCTCTTCGTTCATCCTTCACCTTCCTCTTTGATGATGCACCTATCTTCCCATGTTGGCGCTTGCCTGTCTAGCCCCGCTGCAAAAACTTGACGCCCACCCGATTGTAGGGGTCCAATTCATTGGACCCTGCGTTGGCCTATTACGAGGGTCCAATGAATTGGACCCCTACCGACCTATAAGGCGATTACAGCCCTTCGACCCAAAAAAAGCGAGCTTCTACGTTCCTGCCTCCCACGAATTGAGATATTTATCCTGTTCGGCAGTCAAGGTATCTATACGTACACCCATAGCCTGCAGCTTGAGGCGCGCTATCTCCTTGTCGAGGTCAGCGGGTAGCGTGTAGACACGAGCCTGCAATTCTTTGGCATGCTGAAGCATGTACTCGGAGCCGAGCGCTTGGTTGGCAAAGCTCATGTCCATGACACTGGCAGGATGTCCTTCGGCAGCAGAGAGATTGACGAGGCGTCCTTCGGCTAGCAGATGAACTTGGCGACCATCGGCATAGGTATATTCGTCAACGAAATCGCGTACGCGCCGTTTCGCCGTCGCCAAATGCTCCAGCGCAGCAATATTTATCTCAGCATTAAAGTGCCCAGCATTGGCGATCAAGGCACCATCCTTCATGTGCTCCAGATGTGGTTCATCAATAACGTTGATGTTGCCCGTCGCGGTCACAAAGATATCGCCAACGGTAGCAGCTTCGAGGCCAGGAAGAACGCGGTACCCATCCATCAGAGCTTCCAGGGCGCGTGTGGGATTGACCTCGGTCACGATCACATTAGATCCCATACCACGAGCGCGTGAGGCAATGCCACGTCCACACCAACCATACCCGACCACAACCACTGTACGTCCAGCCAGCAGAATGTTAGTGGCGCGAACGATACCATCAATCACACTTTGTCCCGTACCATAGCGGTTGTCGAACAGGTGCTTCGTATCCGAGTCGTTTACCGCCAGGATAGGAAACTTGAGCACACCTTGCTTTTCCATACTGCGCAGACGGATCACACCGGTGGTTGTCTCCTCCATACCACCAATGACCGCGGGAATAAGCTCTTTACGAGTAGTATGCAGCGTTGTCACAAGGTCGCAGCCATCATCCATTGTCATGTTCGGCTTGTGGTCGAGCGCGGCATGAATATGGCGATAGTAGGTGTCTTCATCTTCACCCTTGATAGCAAAAGTAGAGATACCATACTCGCTTACGAGGGCAGCGGCAACGTCATCCTGTGTCGAGAGAGGATTGGAGGCACACAGCACAAGATCAGCTCCACCCGCTTGCAGAGTGATCGCCAGGTTTGCAGTTTCGGTCGTAATATGTAAACAGCCTGACATACGCACGCCTTTGAGGGGCAGATCTTTGCGAAAACGTTCGCCAATCAGACGCAAAACAGGCATTTCCTTGGCTGCCCACGCGATACGGTCTTTGCCACGTGCAGCTTGTGAGATATCTTTCACATCTCCACGAGTCGAAGTTGTCATGAATATTCCCTTCTTTAAGAAAAGAGCGGAGTCAAGGAACTCTTGTCCTTTGACCCCAAAATCTAGCGATCAGAGGCGCACCAGTCGGGATCAAAATGCGAACAGGCTACCAATTCTTTGTAGCGTGTAGTAATATCAGGCATGGTTAAGGTGCGCAAGCGCCCAATACTGAAGTCAGCGCAGACAAATGAACCAATAATGTTGCCGTGAACAACTGCACGCCTCAAATCTTCTACGCTGTAGCGATTGTCCGACCCCACTTTCACGGTCGAGAGATAGCCGAGAAAGCCGCCAGCGAAAGCGTCGCCAGCACCAGTGGGATCAACCACCTCCTCTAGAGGATAGGCTGGCGCACTGAAATACGTTCCGTCCGCGCCAAAGAGTAAAGCGCCGTAGCTTCCCTGCTTGACCACCACGAATTGCAATCCCAGTTGTAACAAGTGGCGCACGCCGCTACTAATACTGCTCTGCTCAGTGTATTGGCGTACCTCTTCTTCGCTCATTAAAAGTGCATCCACACGCTTTATGACTTCAGTCAAACGCGCACGTTCGGTCTTAATCCATAGTTCCATCGTATCAAGTACAGTCAAGCGTGCATGAGGAATTTGCTCTAGCACCTCAAGCTGCAGTTCGGGCTGAATATTAGCAAGAAATACTAACGAACTACGACGGTACTCTTCAGGAATGACAGGGTGAAAATCCGCGTACACACCCAATTGGGTATCGAGTGTTTCACGCAAGTTCATATCCATATAGTAGCGACCACTCCAACGAAAGGTTTTTCCCTCTTGCACCTGGAGTCCCGCGAGGTTAATAGCATGGCTACGCCAGAAGTCAAGATGTTCTTGCGGAAAATCGCTGCCGACAATACCCACAAGATTTACCTGATCGTAAAGAGAGGCAGCCAAGGAGAAATACGAGGCAGCTCCGCCGAGTGCCTCATCTACGTGAGCAAATGGGGTCTCAACTCGATCCAGAGCAATAGAACCAACGACTAGAATAGACACACATATGCCACCTTTCATACTTGTTTCATCAATAGTATATCACAACTAATGGTCAGAACATACATGGAAAACATTGCCTAAATAGGCGTAGCCTCACTTAAGTGCTCAATAACCCCATCAAGAAAAGCTAATGTGCGTCCAAACTTCTCATTTGCTAGCGCACGGGCTGGCTCCGTGTAAAGTGACTGATAAAGCTCTACAAATCCTTCCTCCACGTGACGGAGAATAGTCGCAAGCACATCGCCTGTAACAGGACGATTGGAATAACGAGCACCAAACTCAATCAAAGACGTGACGACTGCAAGGCCACTGATGCGCCCCAGCTTATCGGCATCATAGAGAATGCGCCCCTCAATCGGGACAGCATCTCGTTGTGCAAAAGGAACAGCGGTCGTATGCACTAGAATGGCTTGCTCTACCTTGCGGATGCACTCTGACGATACATCATACGTACGCAGCAGCTTGACGGCCATTTCTGCCGACAAAATATGATGATTGACAAAACCATGTGCAGCGGTTGAGATGTCATGAAGATACGCTGCTAGCATAAGAGCTTGCGTGTCTATTGCTACTTCCTGGTCACCCAGTTCCAGGGTGAGTAGCTTGCAACTGGCTACAACAGCACTCACGGAGCGAAAGCCTTCGTCCCCTAGCGTTTCTTGCACGTGTTGAGCAATACTTGGCACAATATCTGTTTGCATACAAGAAAGCACCTCTCTTGTGCAAGTATAACATCAGGCCAGGAAAAAACAAAGCGGGTTCCATGAAACCAACAAGCCTATAGGACCTCTTGAAACCCGCTAAAGCGTCACCGACTTCTAACGAAAGAGCACGGCAAGCGTACGTAATTTTCCCCCAATAGTACTAACACAGAAGGGAGCAGTAGCGAGAATTCACAGGAGAGTGTGCTACTATGATAATCGAAGCATGGCGCATATGCAACTATACATGATTTACTTCGACATGTTACTGACAGTGTCAGTTGTCCGTTCCACTACACAGAGGGATGAAAGCCTTTCCGCACTCGCAGGAACCGACCGCAAAAGAGGCCCTGCGCACATCGGAGATGAGCAGATTTATCTTGCATGGAACGGACAAGATAAAAACTGTAGCCATCGAAGGGATTGTAGCGCATGGTCCGGGTGGAAACAAAGAAAAATTCCTGGTCGTTTGATCAAATTTACGACGAGTACAAGACACCTATTTATAATTATGTGTATCATCTAGTGGGAGATCGTGAACAAGCAGACGATTTAACGCAAGATACGTTTTTGAAAGCGTTTCGTGCCCTACCTAAGATGGATGCAAATCTCAAGCTATCTGCCTGGTTGTATCGCATTGCAACGAATACCGCATACGATGCGTTGCGTCGCCGTAAGTTGATCGCATGGTTGCCCTGGCAAGAACTTGATCATGAACCGGCTGACGTCGAGAGTTCTGATCCACAAGAGATCTATGGAACTACAGAGCTTGTACGTGCAGCACTTCGTCGCATGCCTCAGCAGTATAGAACTGCACTCTTGCTGTATACGCAGGATGGCTTCTCTTACAGTGAGATTGCTCAGACTTTAAACATTGCGGAGAGCGGAGTAAAAATGTACCTCTCTCGCGCACGACAGTCATTTCGAGAACACTATAAAGCATTAGAACAGGGAGGAGGCAACAAATGATTTGCGAGCACGTCGAGGATTTGCTCAGTGCTTACCTTGACGATGCACTCGCACCGGAGGAGTATCGCACTGTCTCCGCACACCTAGCGGTATGTCCACGATGCAATGCTGTACTTGCTGACTTCCGTCGTTATGATGCCCTGCTCTCACAGTTGCCACGCGTGAGTCC
>JAFATZ010000153.1 GCA_019243675.1 Ktedonobacteraceae bacterium
TGAGGAAACAAATACTGCACAAACGGATTCTCTGCTGCTGAGGCGTCTTCCTGGTGATCTAGACCAGCATTGGTTAGTACAGGCAGCAGAGCTTGTCGGTTTGCTTGGTTGGTCTCGTTTTAGGAAAAAGGCATGAAAGACTCTCCCGAAGAAGATTTGCACCTGCGTTCATCGTTAGTCGAACAGCAACCTACTGAGTTTCAGCAGGCAAAGAGCGAAGTGACGTATGATGCATTGGTGCTTGACGCAAAACTGCGCCAGTCACTCGTTTCCATACGCTCCCTTGGGCGTCGTGGTATGCATGTCGCTGCACTGGAAATTGCTAGTTTGGTGAAAAGGTCTGGGCATATACCCACCTTTGCTTCGCGTTGGTGCCAACATGCCTATATTGCGCCATCTTATGAGCAGAGCACACAACCCTTTGTGGATTACCTGCTGCAGTTGCTTGACTACACAGGTGTAAATATGCTCATCACGTCGTCAGACGGCACACTTGCTGTGCTACGCGAACATCGTCAGGAACTGGAAAAGCGAGTACGTCTTGCTTTAGCAAATGAGTCTGCTTTAGAAATAGCCATCAATAAAGAACAAACCCTACAGATTGCTGAGCAGTTGGGCCTGAGTGTACCAAGAGGTGTCGTAGTAAAAACCTTAAGTGAGCTTCCAGCAGCACTGCGTGAGATTGGCTTGCCGGCGGTCGTAAAACCCGTTGAGTCATGGTTATGGGGCGAACAGGAGGGTGTAAGGCTGATCTGTCAGCTGGTAACAACAGCCGATGAAGCTCGTCTTGCTGTTGACGAACTAACTCACTGTGGTGGAGCAGTGCTCTTCCAGCAGTTTCTCTCGGGAAAGTGTGAGGCTATAAGCTTCCTGTACGCTCATGGTGAGATGTATGCACGCTTTGCTCAATGGGCCAAACGTATGCAGCCGCCACTAGGTGGTACATCAGTCTACCGCCAAAGCATTGCTGTGCCCGAGGATATCGGCGAGCAAGCAGAGCGCCTTGTGCGAGAAATTGCTTTAGAAGGCTATTCAGAAGTAGAGTTTCGACGTGATAGTGCTGGTAAACCGTATCTTATGGAAATTAATCCTCGCTTGTCTGCTTCGGTTGAGGTAGCTGTACGCGCTGGCGTTGACTTTCCCTACCTTCTCTACCAATGGGCAAACGGTGATCGCATCGAGCGGGTACAAGGCTATCACGTCGGCAGTTGGATGCGTTACCTAGAAGGGGATATTCTAACAACCGTACAGACTATTACTCAACGTGGCAGGCCAGGAGTGACTCCGCCAGCTCAAGCATTTCTAGAGTTTTTCACTGATTTCTTTACGCCAACAGGCTATGATTATGTAGATTGGCAAGACTTGCGCCCTGCATGGATAGCTGCTGCTGAGTCCATTGACCGTTTTTGGCAACGGCTGGGCAAAGCTCTCTCTAGGTAGGCAGAGTTGTAATGAAGATAAAGTCGGTAGAACGTTTATGCGTAAATATATATTGATATGTATTGCAGCGATTTTCTACTACAGCGGACTGGTAGGCATAGCGCGCTGGTGGACGAGGCGCTGTGGGCGTTTTCTTATCATTCTGAACTATCACCGTGCAACAGGAGGTGATCTTCGTCGTCATCTTCTCTATCTACGTAAATACTATCATATATTACATATAGAAGAAGCAATTGATGAACTATATAAGCTCCATCAAGACGAGTCAGATGTCAGTGATTGGCGTACACCATTGGTCTTGACGTTTGATGATGGGTATCGCGATAACTATACGCATGGCTATGCTCTTGCTATTGAGTTGCAGGTTCCCATCACAGTTTATCTGGTTCCTGGCTATATAGATAGCGGTAAGAGTTTCTGGTGGCTGGATAGTCAACGCATGCTGCGTAATGCAAGAGTGCGCGAGGTACGTTTTGAAGAGGAGGTGTACAAGTTAGATCAGCCAAGTCGACGAGCTGCCTTGTCTCATCTTATTGATAGACGCATACGTCATGCTACCTCAGTAGCAGAAAGAGAGGCATTTTTGCTCTCTGTGCGGGACGCGTTGGCATTACCTTCATCATTTTCTGATGAAGAAGATGTATTCACTCTGCCTCTCACATGGCAGCAAATACAGGAGATGCAGGAAAGCGGGTGGGTGTCGTTTGGTGCCCATACGATGAATCATCCCGTACTAGCATATCTGTCCGATGCAGCAGAGCTTCAACGTGAGATTGTAGAGTGTCAGACGCTACTAACGCAGCGATTAGGACATCCTGTTCGCACTTTCGCGTATCCTATCGGACAAGCCCAACACATAGGTGGTGCAGTGAAGAAGGTTGTGCAATGTGGAGGATATGCGTATGCTCTTACCACGATGCACGGCTTTAACGCGCCAGACAGTGATCGCTATCTCCTCAAGCGCATTGAGGTGGATGTTGATCAGCACTGGCTTGTCGTGGCGGCGGCGAGTGCTGGCCTCTGGGGCTTCTTCTCACGTTTACGCTGGGTTCCTTTTATACGCAAGCATTTTTCAAATGCTGCAATATGAGGTGGTCACAATAGTCAATAAAGCTTTTTACGTTCATCCCACGGCAGAAGTGTCCCCTGAAGCACATATCGGAGATGGGACACGTATATGGCGTCAAGCTCATGTGCGTGAGCATGCCTCTATTGGTGCGTCGTGTAACATTGGCAAGGGAGTGTACATTGAGACGCATGTGCGCATCGGCTCATGTGTCAAGATTCAAAACCATGTCTCTCTCTTTGAGGGCGTAACCTTGGAGGACGGCGTTTTTGTGGGACCGTATGTGTGTTTCACCAATGATATGTTTCCCCGCGCTATCACTCCTGATGGTAAGCTCAAGGGTG
>JAFATZ010000162.1 GCA_019243675.1 Ktedonobacteraceae bacterium
TCTCGACTTCCCACCTAATAAACTCACGAGTGATGATCTGACAGAGATTTATGACAACTCGCTTATTTTGTTATATCGCTTGCTGTTTATCTTGTACGCTGAGGCACGTAATCTGCTGCCAATAAACGACAGCAATCTATATTGTGAGAGCTACAGCCTGCGCTCTGTGACACGGACTATTGAGCGAGATCTGAGGGCAGGAAGAAAACTACGCCCTAACAGCAAGCAACTGTACTGCGCTACGAAGTATATATGCGATTGTATTAACCAAGGTGACCCAGCACTAAACATCTCCACATTCAATGGTGGTCTTTTCGATGCACAGCACTATCCATTTCTCGAACACTATCGAGTAGGCGACGAGCGGCTACAACAGGCCATCGACCTGTTAGCTCGTGTTGATGGGCAGTTTATTGACTACCGCGATCTCTCTGTGCGCAACTTGGGCACTATCTATGAGGGCCTGCTAGAGTATCATCTGGAACAGACGGAAGCAGAAGATAGCGAGGACGGCTGGACGATTGACCTGCGCAATGACAAAGGTGAACGCAAGGCAACAGGAAGCTATTACACACCTGATTACATCGTCAAATACATTGTTGAGCAGACGATAGGGCCGTTACTGCAAAGCGCAGTTGAGCAAACTTCCGATGAAAAGGGCAAAGTTGACGCAGTGCTAGCCATCAAGGTGCTCGATCCAGCTATAGGTAGTGGTCACTTCCTCGTTGAGGCGACTGAGTACATTGCCCGTTTCCTGGTAGAGCTGAATATACAAGCACCAAGTGTGCTCAAAGACGCCGACTTGGCCTATTGGAAACGCCGCGTTGTGCAATCTTGTATCTACGGAGTGGATGTCAACCCGCTCGCCGTGGAGCTAGCCAAACTTTCACTATGGTTAAGCACTGTAGCCAAAGATCGTCCGCTATCATTCCTCGATCACCATGTGCGCATCGGCAATGCGCTGATCGGTACGAGGCTGGCCGATATCGCCACCTCACCGAACGGCAACGGTTCATTGCGCAAAACAAAGAAAGCAGAAGCGCCAAGAGAGCAACTATCGCTCTTTGACGACGAGGCTTTCCGTCAGAGCATGACCCTTGCCGTGAACCTGATGTGGTTAGTAGAGGATAACCCAGCACAGACGGTTGCCCAGGTGAAGGAACAAGAACAACTCTATGCCGAAATGCGCGAAAAACTCAGTGGAAAGTATGGGAGAGTTGCCAATCTATACATCGCATACTATTACGGTGTGCCTGTCGATACAGCCTTGTGGAAGCCGCTGGTGGACTTTGCCACAGGCCGTACAGATATGGGCTTCCCACAGTTCAAAGAATGGTCGGAGCAGGCAACTACTATTGCCACCCAGCGCCACTTCTTCCACTGGGAGCTAGAATTCCCAGAGATTTTCTTTGACAAACATGGGCAACCAAAGGGTAGCAATGCTGGCTTTGATGCCGTCATAGGCAACCCACCCTGGATACGGCAGGAGACATTTAGTGCAGACAAGCCAGTTCTCAAGCGTCTCTTCCAAGTCTATCACGGTGTCGCCGACTTGTACACCTATTTCGTCGAACTCGGTAATAACCACCTCGTACCACAAGGGCGCTTCGGCTTCATCATTCCTAACAAGTTTGTGCGAGCCAGCTACGGCCTTGCTCTGCGCAATTTCTTGCGCGAACAGGTACGACTCGAACGGCTCATCGACTTTGGCGACCTGGGTGTATTCGCAGAGGCAGTCACCTACCCGATGATCGTACTCACCACAAAGCACCCTTCGACCAAGTCACAGGTGAAATACACACATTTAAACCAGCTTCACCCCGGCAACCTCAGCGAAGACATTACAAGCGGTGAGGTGCTGCTACCAAGTGCTCTGCTCACATCAAACAACTGGTCGCTCTCGGGTGAAATGATACAGGCTATAGTAGAAAAGATGAAAGCCGTTGCCACACCACTAGGTGAGTACGTTGATAGAAAGTTATACCGAGGTATACTTACAGGATTTAATGCAGCATTCGTCATAGACCATCACACTCGGGACCAACTTATAGCGGCTGACCCGAAGAATGCCGAGATCATTAAGCCGTTTATCATAGGTAAAGATGTAAAGCGCTATAGATTAGACTATCAGCGGCGCTACATCATCCTATCAAAGATAGGCACACCTATTGAGAGATACCCTGTAGTATTTGCTCATCTTCAGCAGTATCAGACTCAACTTGAAAACCGTTGGGATAAGGGTAAGTATTGGTGGGAATTAAGGGCATGCGACTACTACGGTGAGTTTGAGCAGCCCAAGATTATCTTCCCTAACATCTGTAGACAACCCGAGTTCACCTATGATGTGAGCGGATACTATAGCAACCAGAAGACGTATATTATCCCAAAACAGGATAAGTACCTCCTGACAGTTCTCAACAGTCATATTACGCATTTCATTTTCCATGTGAGTATGCCGATGCTACGAGGCGGTTTTTTTGAGCCAGGCTATGTGTTCATGAAGAACATTCCCATTCGGCGCATCAATTTTACTACCTCCCCAGACGAACGAACAACGCTCACCAATAGGGGTATCGCATACTACAAAGCCAATCAGCAGGAGAAGCTTCTCGCACTTGTAGAGGCATGCCTTGCCCATGAGACAGAACAGAGCGATGTGGTACACGACCTGCTAGTGTACCTAGCAGAGCGGATGATCGACTTGCATAAGCAGCGACAGGAGGCCCTGGAAGATTTTCTGCTCGCTTTGCAGAGCGTGTTCACTGATGCAGAACTACAGAAGATTGGCAGGCTATGGACTCCCCTTCCAGTAGCTCCGACAAGTGACATTAACGTACGGAAGAGGATTACTGAGGCACAGGAGAAGCTAGGTATACTGGCAACACAAACGCTCGATCTACGCGACGATATTGGCAAGCTGAACGAGGGTCAGTGGGCATGGCTCTTGAAGAACCGTATCAGCCCTCCCGAGTTAGTCCCTCCGGTAAAAGTACACAGAAAATATCAGCCACCAATAGCGGAACTGGACACGCGCATCGCGTCCACTAACCGCTTGATAGACCAAGTCGTCTATAGGCTCTATGGTCTCACATTAGAAGAGATTACGATTGTTGAAGACACTTTGAAATAAGAGCGGTGGATGAATTCATCAGGAACTCGCGGCACGCCCGAGGAGGTAGGGAATTATCTGCCGATCCTGAAGGAAAGATTTTAGCTTCCATACATCACTTCCATTCTCGTTGCATACAACAATCGTATGGCAACACAGGAAAAGATGTCAAGTACCTGAATTCATAGCGTGAAAGTATTGACTTTCCCAACGAGATATGTTATAATTAATTTGTTCCCAAGTTAGGGACATACCAGGGAAACATCAAGACCCTGGCATGAGGCCAAAGGTCTCGCGTTGGTAATCCGAGAGGAGGTCCTATGAGACTAAGCAAGAAACCAATTCGTTTATTTGGAGTAGTGTTTCAAATTGACTAGGAGTGCCCGTAAATACGGGCTTACTGCTCCCCTGAGCGTCTGACCATTCCGTTATCTTGACTGCTCCTTATGATGAGCTATGTCTTACGACGGCACACGCCGCAGATTGGCAGAGGTAAGCAGGGGAAATCACTGATGACTATCTTGGTCGTTTACTTGAGAAGATTAGCAATCAGTCGATGTAAACACAGGAGTTGTGTAGAAGAAAAAAACATGGAAGGACTGGAGAAGTGCGCTCCAGTCCTTGTTGTATGAGTGAGTAAATTACTACTCTCCTAGTGAAAGTACAGCCATAAACGCCTCTTGTGGTATCTCGACGTTCCCTACTATTTTCATACGCTTCTTACCCTCTTTCTGCTTTTCCAGTAGTTTGCGTTTGCGCGAGATGTCTCCACCGTAACATTTGGCGAGTACATCCTTACGTAGAGCCTTCACGGTCTCGCGTGCGATGACTCGTGAGCCAATAGTTGCCTGGATAGGAACTTCGAAGAGTTGGCGTGGGATAAGGCTACGCAGTTTTTCGACGAGGGCGCGTCCCTGTTGGTAGGCTTTATCACGGTGAATGATCAGCGAAAGTGCGTCCACAGGTTGCCCATTGACCAGAATATCAAGCTTGACTAGGTCTGCCTCTTGATAACCGCCGAAACTATAATCGAGTGAAGCATAGCCCTGAGTACGCGACTTGAGCTGATCGTAGAAGTCTACGATGAGTTCTGCGAGTGCGATGTTGTAGGTGAGCAAGACGCGCTCAGCCTCAATGTACTTTATCTCTTTGAGCGTACCACGCCGCGTCGTAACTAGATCCATAATCGCACCAATGTAGCGAGAAGGAGTAAAGATAGAGATATCCATCACAGGCTCTTCAATCCTCTCGATCTCACCTGCAGAGGGTATTTCTGATGGATTATCAACCTCTACAATCTGACCGTCTTTTTTCTCTACGTGATACTCGACACTTGGTGCAGTTGCCAGAATAGCGAGATCGTACTCGCGTTCCAAACGTTCTTGGATGATCTCCATATGCAGCAAGCCGAGGAAGCCGCAACGAAAGCCAAAACCCAGCGCATTAGACGTTTCTGGCTCGTAGAAGAGCGAGGCGTCATTCAGTTTTAAGCGGTCCAGAGCATCGCGTAGCAATGGATAATCATTCCCCTCCACTGGATAGAGTCCGGCGAACACCATTGGCTTAGCAGGCTTATATCCAGGCAACATCTCTACCTTGCCCAGCGCGTTAGGAACGGTAACTGTATCGCCAACGCGACAATCCTTGACATTCTTGAAACCAGTGGCGATGTAACCGACCTCGCCACTAGTAAGCATCTCAGTAGGGATAAGGCGCGGCTGGAAGTAGCCAGTTTCGAGTATCTCTGTGCTACTGCCCGCGGCCATCATGGCGATGCGCTCGCCCGTGCGCAACTGCCCGTCAACAACGCGCACATAGGCAATGACTCCTTTATAGGCATTGTAGTGTGAGTCAAAGACTAGGGCACGTAGGGGACGATGCACATCGCCTCGCGGAGGCGCTATGTTTTTAACGACAGCCTCTAGAATTTCCCTCGTACCAATACCCTCTTTGGCCGAAGCAAGAATCACATCCTCCTTGGGTAGACCAATCACTTCCTCAATCTCTTGTTTGACCTTCTCAGGATCAGCGCTTGGCAAGTCGATTTTATTGATAACGGGGATGATATTCAGATCGGCTTCTACTGCAAGGTAAAGGTTAGCCAGTGTTTGCGCCTCTATCCCCTGTGCAGCGTCAATCACTAGCAGAGCACCTTCACATGCAGCAAGGCTACGCGAGACTTCATAGGTGAAGTCAACATGACCAGGGGTATCAATGAGATTCAATTCATACACTTCGCCATCGAGGGCGGTATAGCTCATACGTACAGCCTGGGCTTTAATCGTGATACCCTTCTCACGCTCTAAATCCATCTGATCGAGCGTCTGCTCAACCATCTCACGTTTGGAGACAGTGCCAGTAAATTCCAGTAATCGATCAGCGAGAGTTGACTTACCATGATCAATGTGGGCAATAATACAGAAATTTCTAATATGTGATTGCTTGGTCATTTGGCTCCAACGCAGGAGGAAACGCTTCCTCCCGATTCAATGATTCCTCCGCACAACACTTCATCACCATTCTCTCCTCCGTAGAAGACGGCAGCTTGTCCTGGCGTGATCGCACGCTGTGGGTGCCGTAGTATTACCTGCACACGGTTTCCTTCTAGAGGGATAACTCGTGCAGACTGTTGGGATGCCTTGTAGCGCACGCGCACGAGTGCCTCGAAAGGCTCTGGGGGCGTCTCACCGCTCACGTAATGCATATTGCTAACGCTAAACTCTGTTCTATCTAAGGCAGTTGCTGGTCCAACGATGAGCGCATTTTGCGCTGCATCAATCTTGAGAACATGTAGAGGCTCACTTGAGGTGATAGCCAAGCCTTTACGCTGCCCAATGGTATAGTACGCCAAGCCACGATGACGACCCAATACTCTGCCTTGTTGATCATAAATGAGACCCGGCCTAGGCACAGTAATCAATGGCTTTGCCTCAATAACTGTGCCATCTGTGGCTGCACCAACCCCAACCAATTCACGCTCTGCTATTGTGCTAGCCGCATAGCGGTCGATGAAGCCACGGTAGTCGTTGTGTGCAACGAAACAAATCTCCTGACTCTCTGCTTTGGTTGCTACCGACATACCCCGTTCAGCCGCCATTGCTCTCACCTGCTGCTTGGTATAGCTTCCCAACGGAAAGCAGGCATGTGACAACTGGTATTGGTTGAGCACGTGCAACACATACGACTGGTCCTTGTCGAGGTCTACTCCACGGCGCAAACGTCGCTTTCCCGTCACGGGGTGATCATCAACACGCACATAGTGCCCCGTCGCTAGATAGTCAGCGTCAAGCGCTAGAGCGCGAGTAAGCAGTACTGTAAAGCGAATATGACGATTGCAGGTCAGACACGGATTAGGGGTGCGACCAGCGACGTAATCTTCGTAGAAAGAGTCTACGATCTTATTTTTAAATTCCTGTTCGACATTCACCAAGTAAAACGGAATATCGAGCATGCGTGCTACACGCCTCGCATCGTCGACAGCCTCAAGAGAACAGCATTTATTTTGTACAATCCGTTCAATGCCATCATCTTCGCGCACGCCAGTTTCAGACCAAAGGCGTAGCATGATACCTATCACCTCGTGTCCCTGCTCTTTTAAAAGTGCGGCTGCGACTGAACTATCTACGCCACCGCTCATGGCGACGACTATACGTGCCATCTTCTTTCTGTGCTCCCGTGTTCTTGACGTAGAAAAAAGGACTAGCCTCGTGGGCTAGCCTCCGTACGGTCTACTGTTATTTTCTTACTGAAATGTAGCGCTAGTGTTGCCCTTTATTACCAAGCTA
This sequence comes from Ktedonobacteraceae bacterium, assembly GCA_019243675.1. Classification (GTDB taxonomy): domain Bacteria; phylum Chloroflexota; class Ktedonobacteria; order Ktedonobacterales; family Ktedonobacteraceae; genus JAFATZ01. Next base: position 6,895 of record JAFATZ010000162.1, read on the forward strand.
AGATTAGCATAGCTACACGCATTTGTCAAACGTCTTACGCACGCAAAGTTGCCGCATACTTGTTCTGTGGTGAGAAAAGAGATATACTAGCTAAAAAGACGCCCGATAAGCCTACACTATTACCGGGCAAGGGGATGAGCTATAATGCCAAAGAAATCCGCGACCGCACGTAGCGGAACCCAACGCAGTAAAGCAAAGGGACACAAAAACATTGAACTTGTACGTCCTGTCTCAGAGAAGCCGAGAGCAGAGGCTGTAGAGACTACCACACCAGAAGTGGTCAACGCTTCAACGACGATGGCTGCCCAAACCCATACCGTTGCAGGGCGTTCTACTGCGCAAAAATCTCAGAAAGGGCGTGTGGAGAAGAGCACTACCGCGCCAGAAGCTGCTACCACACCAAGTACAGTAGGTACAGAGCCAGCACCGAAAGGGAGTGCTGCTGCACGTCTCGCAGCTCGTCGTCAGACCGCACAAAAAGTGCAGCGTAGTGGTCCAGCTCTTATTACCCCCGAACACTATTCCTATGTTCGTAAGGATCTTGTTTTTATTGCAACTCTAGCAACGATCATGTTTCTAGTGATAATTATTCTTCATTTTGTTCCGGGAATAGGCTCGTAAATAACTACATGAGAAGGCCCGAATATTACGGATGCCTTCTCATGTACTGTGATTGCGAACTGCAATTCACCTAAGATAGATGAAGCTCCCAGCTAGTGAACTAGTGGGCTGGTGCCTAAACCAGTAGGAATACCCTGACGGTGCACGGCTGGAATAGTGACGCCCAAAACGCGTTGCATAGCCATGCTATGACAACAGTCGCCCCAATCGTGGAAGAAGCGGCAGGTGCAGTACCATTCTCCGTTATCGAAGGTAGTGGTGTGAATATCATTTTCGCCATGAAATTCTGCTTCAAAGCGAGTGAATTGGATCCGTTCGGGTTCCTCCGCATAGCGTTTGGCTTTCGCAACCTTGCTTATCATGCTCGAGTTCATGTCTGCACTCTCCTTAAAATTTAGCAACCACCGCACATCCTCCTACTACAAAAACCTTGAAAAATAGAAAACACCAGGGAAAACAAACCCTGGTGTTTCTTTTTACACGCCAGCACTCATCGTCGCTACCACATGCAGAGATGTCGCTTGCGATGCCGATGAGACTGAACACATAAGCGCTGCAACCTCAGCCAGGCTATATCCTGGGTTAAAACGCCCGCTGCTTTAGTTTGTATAGGGAAAACAAAAGATACGGGCCATATAACAACTCCCCATGCCTACAGGGCGGGGTCTCTGGAATGACTCTGGTGTTTCGATAGACTCAATCTGGGTTTCTCTGGTGATACGAATGATTATACCATAGAGATAGGTAAAAGTCCACTCCTGCAGACTTCAATCTGGCCATCTTTCAGAAATTTGCTATTTTTGGTGAGGGCCAGTTCCATGACGGTCACGTCGCTTTGGCTAGGCGCGTCTCGCTTACTACCTCTTTGTACACCCTATGCATGCTGTTAGCAACGCTCCTCCAACTGTATTGCAGAACAGAGCCACGGGCTGCAGTATGCATACGCGCTCGCAGGGTAGAGTTGCGCAGCAACGTATCGAGTCGTTCCGCGAAAAAGCCTGGACAGCGTGGGACGAGATAGCCGGTTTCGCCGTGATGCACAATTGTTGTCAGACCTCCAGCGCGGGTGGCTACCACTGGTGTACCACAAGCAAGAGATTCAACAGCAACGAGGCCAAAACTTTCGTGATAGGATGGCACAACAGTTACATCAGCAGCGCTGTACAACATAGGCAACTCTTGTTGGGGACGCGCACCAAGGAAGCGTACGCGGTGACTAATACCCAGATCCGCCGCTAGAGCTTGGAGCTTTTGCAGGTCATTGTCACCAGTAAGTGT
>JAFATZ010000451.1 GCA_019243675.1 Ktedonobacteraceae bacterium
GGGCAAATATCAGATGAGTGCTGCTTTGCAACAGCAGTTGAAAAAGCAGATCGCAGGCAAGAGTGTAACTGAGGCCAGGACGTTGCTCAAGAGCCAGAAGGGCATAGCTGATGTGACTATCCAGGCCAATGGAAATACTTTACCGACCGATCCAAGCCAGATTTCTATCGTGGTACAGAATGTTACTGGGTCGCTGGGTGCTGCTAACGACACTCCAACTATGGCTCTGGGGGGAACGCTGACAGCGCAGCTTGGCTTAGGGGGCGGTTAGCGAAAGGATGCATGTATAGCATGCTGTCTTTGGAAGGCAAGCAGCTTGGTAATTATGACGTCATCCGACGCATTCGGGTAGGTGGCATGGGCGCTGTCTATGAAGGCAGGCAGCGCACAGCCTTCGATCGTCGTGTAGCCATCAAGGTAATTCTTGGCGACTATGCCGCTGACCCAGAGATGCGCCGCAGTTTCGCGCAAGAAGCCCGTACGGTGGCGAGGCTGCATCATCCTCATATTCTTCCTCTTATTGAATTTGGCGATGAGCAGGGCATCCTCTATTTAGTCATGCCTTTTATTGAAAATGGCACGTTGACAAGCTATCTAAGGCGTAGTCTACCCGATCTGGCTGAAGTTGCAGCAATCTATCAACAGTTGCTGGATGCCGTCGAGTATGCTCACGATGCCGGGTTGATCCATCGCGACATCAAATCCTCCAACGTGCTGCTAGAGATACATCGTAGTGGAGCGCCCTATGTCTATCTGGCCGACTTCGGTTTGGTACGCACCGCACGGTCGGTAGAAGCTGAGCAAACGGGTAAAGTACTACCCCTCGATCAGGTGCCTGGAACACCACATTATATGGCACCAGAGCAGACGCGTGGCATTGTTACCAAGGCAAGCGACATCTATGCTTTGGGTGTGTTGCTCTATCAGATGCTTACGGGGGAACTTCCCTACAACGATAGCGACGATGTTAAGGTCATACAGATGCATTTGTATGACCCAATTCCGTCACCGTGCGACCACGACTCTTCTATTCCGTCAGAGCTAGCAGAAGTTGTATGCACTGCTATGGCAAAACAGCCGGAGCAGCGCTTCCGCAATGTGGCTGAGCTACGCACGGCGTTTCTGGCAGCTATCAAAGGGCCAGGAGCGACTACACAAGCAGACGAAGCAGCAATAGAACAGAACCACATGCACTCACCCAAACGCCATGTTTCTATGCCTTTGCTGCTACCTGAAGTGGATCAACATCCCGTCTCAATGCCGTTGCCTGCTCAAAAAGCGGCCGTACCGCGTCATCTGCGTCAAGTCGCTCCTATCATACTGCCCGAGCCACAAGAAAGGCCACGTGTTACCGATACCATTAGAAATAAACCTAGCGCGAGGAGTTTCGTCAAGCAAAGACAGAAACGATTTGCTAAAATCATGCTTGCAACCATGCTAGTGCCTGTACTGCTACTATGCTTGTTGCTAGTGCCACGTGCTCTGGGGCTAAGTCTCTTCCCTGTCGGATTTCCTCTACTAGGCGCATCTCCTATTGCCACGGTGGACGTTGTCGCCAAAAGTAAAATGGTGCAGGATAGGTATTTGCTCACGGCTTCACCTCAGATTAAGCAACCAGATTTAGTCGCACATACTATTCCTGACCGCCAGTTGCAAAGCAGCGCCACGGATAGTCGTACTGTACAAACTACTGGAACCAAGTCGATAGCGGGCACCAGAGCAACTGGTACTGTCCTGTTTATAAATAATACGAATACACCCGTTTCAGTACCAGCATCATTCAAGCTAGCTACCCCTTCTGGAATACACATACAAACAACTGCTTCCGCTATTATTCCTCCAAACAATGACGGACAGGATGGCCAGGCCCTCGTTGCTGCTATCGCTGTCGATCCTGGCGTGGCTGGCAATATTGCTGCTCATGCCCTTGATGGAACGACGAGCAATGGACTATCAGTGCAAAATCCTGCAGCCTTTTCAGGGGGTGTGGATGCACAAACGGTACACGTGGTAAACCAGGTAGACCTTGATGGTGTACAAAGTTCGCTCGCTCCTCGGCTACAGCAGCAAGTGATGCAACATCTTAGCAGCCAAGTCAAAGCCAATGAGGTTATGACCGGAGAGCCAATCTATACAACGACGGTCTCTGCAAGCAGTCTTGTTGGGGCACAAGTAGACCACGTACAGGTAACCGTCATGGTCTCTGGCACGGCGACGGTCTATGATCACAATGTGCTAGACCGTATAGCTACTCAACTCTTGAGCAAGGAAGCCATGCAAACCCTGGATAGCAACTACCAATTGCAAGGTTCTCTCTCTATCAGTTCCTCTCGTGTCATAGCAGCAGAGAAAAATGGTCTCGTCTATTTGAACGTCTCTCTACACGGTCTATGGGTATACACATTAACGCCGCAGCAGGCAAATCAGTGGCGTCAATCTATTAAGGGGGCAAGTTCGGCTGCTGCACAAGCTTATCTTCATGACCAGCCAGGGGTAGCTACTGTACGGATACATCTTCCCTTTGGGGCAGATCATCTTCCC
>JAFATZ010000417.1 GCA_019243675.1 Ktedonobacteraceae bacterium
GCGACTAACTGGAGGTGATGGAGCATCAGTATTGGATTCATCAAGGATGGAGAAAAGATGCGCTTGGTAAGCTGCGAGGGGAAGATCACGTTCGTTATGAACGCCTAATTTCTCATAGATATGCTTCCGATGCGTGCGTACCGTTGCCGATGTGATGCATAAGGTCTTGGTGATCATCTGCTGGTCGTACCCACGACAGATGAGCGCTAGGACTTCCCGTTCACGCTTCGTCAAACGTTCAGGAATGTGAGGACTAAGTCGCTGGCGCTGGCCTTCCATGAAGGCCGACAATTCAATCGTATACAAGAGCCAACCACACACATGAGCTAAGAGGTGCGCTACAGAGAGAGGAAGTGCAGGGAACGTGGGGCGTGTTGTGTCGGCAGTAATCTCTAACGTTCCATAGATGCGATCATGAAACTGAATTGGAAAACTGATGGACAGGGAAGAAGGAACCTGTGGCGCAACTGACGGCATTCGAAGGAGAAGCCGGGCTCTTCCTTGTGTGGCGAGTATCACTTCCTGGCAGAGGCGCTCACTGGCACCGTATGCTTGTTTGCACAACATCTGACTGAGGCTAAGAAGATGTGTAAACATCTGTGCATAGTCCCCAAGGCTCATGTTCGCTGTGTTGGTTATGTCGAATGATTCCACAAGCTCTGACCTCATACATTTGTGTCTACATGTTTCATAGAGATAACTTATCCAGAGGGATCACATGCTAGGAGTGAGGATGGTAGAAAAACTTGCTCAGGAAAATAGAAAGAAAGGAAGTGTATTCTTACTCCGACTTTGGAAGCTTCCTTGCCAACTCTCTCCTCCTAGTAAGCTAGGACAGTAGATGTAACTTTGTAAAATGTCTGTCAGCAACTTGTCCACATACATGCCAGACAAAACGTTGTATAGTACACGTCAAATGTTCAAGGATAGTTTCAGATTGCTGAAAAGGCAGCTACTAAGGATACTCTCTATAGCATCATGCCATGGTGAGTGTGACTAAGCAGGAGTAACGCAACGATGACGAGCAGCACAATGATGAAAGCCACGATGAATAGAAGCGTTGATGGCTCTAGGCGAGCGCGTAAGAATATGTTCGGCTTTGTTGATGGTGATGGTACATGAGCAACGTTGTCCTGAGCAACTAGCATGGGAGCTACCTGTGTTGCAGTGGAGTGCGGCACAGAAGATGAGGACGGCGTCGCCGCTGTTTTTGGCAAGGCTGCTTGTAGCGGTGTACTTACCTCCGGTGAGACCCTTATGGTTGTCTTAGCTGCTTTGCTAGTCGATGGGAAAATGTTTGCTCTGGCTTGGGGAGTAAGAGATGCTCCACAGCGCGGACAATATGATGCCTTAGGCAACACAGCAGCACCACATTTTGGGCAATAGGACACTGGTGCAGGCGGTATGGGAGCTGTATCAGTGTCGGAGATGTCTGGCACAGATGCAGTATGAGTGGCCTGTACTACCTCGTAGGTATGGGGCAGGTCGGGTTGCGTACTATGGGGGTCGGGGGAGCTTGGCTGGGCCGTGAGCAACGCAGAGGCAACTATTTTAAGGTCGTCGGCAAAATCAGCTACCGAAGGATAACGGTCTTGCGACCGCATAGCCATTGCTCGCCGAATGATAGCAGTGAGTTGAGCGAGCAATTCGGGCGATAGAGTTGCAAGCTGTGCTATGTGACGTGAATGGCGCGGTAGAGGTTTAGATGGCCTCGAGGTACCTAATCTGAACTTGTTTGGCTCTTGACTCTGTTCTGGCGGATTATTTGCTAGATGCTCTTCCAAAGATGCAAGATCATTGCGACGCTTTTGAAGAGCATCTTTGCGTGCTGAAACAGTTGGTGGCTCCTGAGCTGTGAGGGCAAAGTACAGCGTTCCGCCAAGCGCATAGATATCAGAACGCTCATTGGTACCACTACCCCCTGGATATTGTTCTTCGGGAGCGTATCCAGGAGTTCCTTGATGTCGAATGAACAGGAGCGTACGCTCACCATCGGCTGCCTTTGCATTACCCAGATCGACCAGAATAGCCGTTCCATCGGGCTTAATACGAATATTGTCGGGCTTAATATCGCGATGGATAACTGGTGGGCGCTGGCTATGGAGAAAACACACAGCATCACAAATAGCCAAAAGCCACTCTAGAATGCGTGCAATGGGTACAACTTCATTACGCTGGCGTGCGAGATGAAGAATATCTGTAAGATCCCTGCCTTCGATATAGTCCAAGACAATATAGTAGCGACCGCGCTCGTTACAGACATCTTGATAGGCAGCAAGATTGGGGTGGTGCAACGGACCGAGCACATCGGCCTCGTGTTGTAATTGCTCCTGGCCTGTGGGTCCTGTGACTAAATATTCTTTGACAGCGTATTGCTGGTTTGTTACTGTATCTATAGCCAGATATACATGGCCGAAGCCTCCGCTACCCAGCGCGCGTTCAATACGATAATGTCCACAGAGTATCGTACCAGGCGGGAGTGACTCTACCATCAAGCTCTCTCCTTCGTTGTCAAACTGAACTGCGTATGCTGGCAACTGCATCCAATGCAGTCAACACGGGCATTATATATTACTTGGAGGTGCATGTACAACTTTTCTGGCTTGGCGGGTGGGCAACACTTTGTCAGTTGAGGCTGCAAGAAATTTTAAACAGAAAGAAGCAAAGTATGTATTTACAAAAACCTCTCATAGATTACCTAAACGATTTAGCATCGTCACAGCCGACGCCAGGTGGTGGTTCTGCGGCTGCACTGAGCGGGGCGATGGGGGCAGGGCTAGCACATATGGTGGTGCAGTTGACTTTGGGCAAGAGCAAAGATGATTCTCTTGAGCAGGAGCTTGCACGCATTGCCCAACATATAGAAGAACTGCGTATGCACTTCCAACGGCTGATGCAGCAAGATATTGAGGCATATGGACGCCTCTCTGCTGCGTTCAAGATGCCACATGCAAGCGATGAAGAGCGTGAATTACGCTCACGTGCGATTCAAAAACAACTGCTTGATGCAGCACTGGTACCACTTGAGATGACAGAGTATGCTGCAACACTGCTACGCTACTGCCAGCGCATTGCCGAGATTGGCAATGTCAACGTGCTCAGCGATGTTGCGGTGAGTACACTGTTGGCCGCTAGCGCTGGCAAAGCAGCTTCGTGGATGGCGCTTATCAATCTGAAGACGATGAAAGATCAGGCAATGGTTGATGTCTTACGCGAGCGACTCAATAGAGCACTTGATACGATAGCAACAGCAAGCCAACACACAACGAAGATTGTAGAGGAGAGAGTATGACAGCAGTGATTCTGGATGGACGAGCGATGGGAGCCGAGATCAGAAGCGAACTACGAGACGAAGTTCGTCATTACCTACAACAGCGCGGACAGCCTCCTGGGCTGGTGATTGTCCATGTGAGCAGCGATGATGGAGCTTCTGCTGTATATAGCAGAGCTATTTTACGTATTGCAGAGGACATTGCTGTCTCTGCCAGATTAGAGCACCTACCAGCGCTCACCTCACCCGAGGAATTACGTTGCAGGCTGCTGCTGCTCAATGAGGATGAGGCAACGCAGGGTATCATTGTGCAGATGCCCCTGCCTGCCCATCTTTCGCAGAAAATGGTTGCTGACAGCATCGCTGCTCGCAAAGACATCGACGGCATCAGCACCTCAAGCGCGGGTAATCTCTTTCTGGGCTTACCGAGTTTTCTTCCTTCAACTGCTGCTGCAGTGATGGAAATTCTTGAGCGCAGTAAAACCACAGTGGCTGGAAGACGCATTGTCGTTATAGGGCGCAGTAACGTTGTCGGCAAGCCACTCGCGCTGATGTTGCTGCAGAAAAACGCGACAGTGACAATATGTCACTCGCGCACGAACAATCTAGCAGCGTTGACACGTCAGGCAGAGGTGCTGATAGCCGCCGTCGGTCGTGCCAACATGGTCACTGCCGAGATGGTGCGCCCAGGGGCAACGGTGATTGATGTGGGTATCAATACACGACCGGAGGGTGGGATTGTTGGTGACGTTGATTTCGCTTCGGTACGAGAAGTAGCAGGGGCACTCACTCCGACACCGGGGGGAGTGGGACCACTGACAAACGTTATGCTACTCAAACAGTGTGTTCAAGCCGCATGGCAGCAGGTAGGGAATTGAACGTGGTTCAATTCCCTCTTTATGCGGTGCGAACGCTCACGGGAACATTCAAAGAAGCTCCCCCAGCATTTACGTTGTAGCTGACGGTTATATTATAGAGATTTTCTCCGAGGTGAACACCTATGCAAGAGAGTTGTAATGCCTTGCTATCTCCATCTTGCCCCGATGGTGACAGGGTTCCCTGAGCGGTAGGTTGTCCATCAAGATGAATATATGGTTGATCCTTATCATAAGGATTAGCCGCCCAGGCAATAGTTTGATTGCTCAGATTAATCAAAGTAAGCGTTGTAGGAAGACAGGTGCCACCGCCTTGAATGATAGTTATAATAGGATTGGGATTGACCACAACTTCGATGGCTGTATCCTGTACATAGAGCAGCACGGGCACGATAACTTGCCCCTGGCCGACCACCGTAAAAACGACATCGCCCTTATAGGGTTTATAGGGAGCAGACGCTAACCCCGTCGAGTTGATACTGATTCCAACCTCATCAGTACCTTTGGCATTCAATGTGCCACTGGTCCTATGATCATCGATGAGCAGCCAATTGAGACCATCATTGGCCACAGGTGCTGCTGACCATCGCAAGGGAGCGTTGTCACTGGCGTTGGTCAGGACCAGCGTCTTCCTAGGTGGATCAGCCTGCCCATGTATGGTTCTAAAAGTCAACGAGGAAAGCGGGGTGTGACTGTCAAGAAGAGACAGATTCAGTTGAGTAGTGTTGGCAAGATTGGTGGTAGCAGTAGGTAGCACCTGAAGGTCCAAAAAAGCACTCTTTCCTGTATGCATACCTTGTGCCTGTAATGCGTACTCGCCTGCTGGCTGCGTAGTAGGGATAACGACTGTGACATCAAATGTGCCCTTTTTCGAGCTAGTGACGCTTTGGTTCAACGGAGTAGTGTTCAGGGTGAAGGTGATACTATCATGTGCTGCAAATCCCTCTCCATGCACGATCAAAGATGCCCCTGCAGCTACCGTAGTCGTTTGGGTACCTGTAAGGGCTATGATGGGGTCTTGCCCTGTGGAAGCAATATGGTGCGAGAGCAGTGGCATGCTGGGAAGAAAAGTGGAGATGATATAGGCACCCAACCCACCGATCAGACAAATCATCATAATAATCGGTAGCCAGAAGCCTAGGTCTCCGCCTCGACTGTGTTGTTTACTGTCAGATGCCACCACAGCACGCATGCGCAAAATACTGTTCTGCATGGAAAGCAATGGTTCAGGTACAGCCGCCTGGCCACGCGAGATGCCGACAGCCGGTCCCGCTTCCGCACGTTGGCGCTTGCGCCAACTGTTGTGCCAATGCTCAGCCGCTTTACTAGTAGCGACGAGACTTTCCGGCCTGACAGAGATAGGGGGAGAAGGTATGTTTGTTGGCTGGGGAGTCGGCTGGGGAGGGGCTGGCTTAGGTGGCGCTGCTTGCTCTTGAGAGCCAAGGACTGGGCTATTGCTAAAAGTTGTTTGATTCAAGGATACGTTAGGTCGCTGTGGTGGCATATATCGTGGCTTACGCTGGTCTATTTGGTAACGCTGCATCAACGATAGCCCCTTTGCTTCTTGCTCAGCACTATTAGTAGGAGCAGGTGGCGATGCTGGGGATGGAGAGGGGTTCGCTACTGTTGGCAGAGTCGGAGACGAGGACATGGCTTGCTCCGACTCTAGTTGCTCCTGGATGGAGGCGGCAACCATCAGTGGTATGTGTGGCTGATCGAAACCGCACTTATAGCAAAAATGTGCTGTCACTGGTAGTTCAGTTTTGCACCTGGGACAATTATACATGGAGGGTTCCCTTTTCCTGCTGAGACTCTCCCGCATCGAATGCGGGTGGTTTCTGTTCCTACTCTGAGGCTTCTATTCTACTAGAACGGGAAACTACCTCTTAGTGCATCTGAGCAGGACTTTCGGGTGAGGTGAACACCTGAGAAAATATGCAGTGCCATCGTAACGAAAGTACGAGATTTACCTCTTGACTATTCACAAAAAACCGTTAAAATCTCTATAGAATTGTCATTCTACAGAGATTTATGAGGTTTCCATGCGTATTGTTGTCGTTGGCGTCGATCACAGCACGACACCCATCGCCTTACGCGAACGTCTCGCTTGCTCATCTCGTCACATACCCCAGGTGCTCAATGCAGCAACACAGATAGCTCAGGAGTGTGTACTGCTCTCCACATGCAACCGTATCGAGCTGTACGCAGTTTTTCCAGAACCCTCAGAATCCTCTGCGCCCTCATCAGAAGAGGACGCTCTCGCTCTGCTGCATCTCCTGAGCGAGACACGCGATGTGCCATACGAAGAGCTTAAGGCATGTGCCTCTACATTTTACAATGAGGCTGCTATCTCTCATCTGTGCGGTGTAGCCAGCGGTCTTTACTCATTGGTGCCCGGTGAGCCGCAGATTCAAGGCCAGGTGGTGCAAGCGCTAGAAATTGCGCAGGCTGGTGGCTACGCAGGACCTGTCTTATCGGCTCTGTTTCGCACAGCAGTAGTAGCAGGCAAACGCGCACGCAGTGAGACAGCTATCAGTCGCAATGCTGTCTCGATAAGTCATGTAGCTGTGCAGTTGGCTCGTCGCCTCTTCCCTAACCTGCTTGAAGCTAGCATCTTACTGGTAGGTACAGGAAAAATGAGCGAATTGGCAGCGCGCAACCTGTGTGATAATGGCGCGAGACAACTCGTTCTTATCAACCGCACTCAAGCCAATGCAGTACAGCTCGCGCAATCTCTGGGTGCGCGCCATCGCCCGTTTACTGAGCTTGCTGAAGCGTTGCTAGAGGCGGATGTGGTGATTAGCTCTACCACATCGCCGCGTGCAATCATTACTATAGAACTTATACAGCGCGTCATGCAATTACGTGCTGGTCGCTCGTTATTGTTAATAGACATCGCCTTGCCACGTGATGTAGAGCCTGCTGTCGCTACATTGCCAGGAGTTCATCTCTACAACGTAGACGATTTGCAGGTTGAGGTGAAACGTGGTATCAGTCTACGCATGCAAGAGGTCGAGCACGTACAGGCAATTATCGCAGAAGAGGTTGCTGCATTTCAGCGCTGGTTCGCCTCGCTGAGCATTGTGAGTACCATCAGCGACCTACGCCAGCGCGCAGAAGACTTGCGGCAGCAGGAGCTTGCACGTACTGTGCGACAACTTGCTCCACATCTCTCTGAGCGCGAGACGGCCGCCATACAGGAACTGAGCACACGACTAGTGAATAAACTGTTACATATACCTATGTTACGACTGAAAGACGCGGCGGCGGCTGGTCAGGGACATACGTATGCCGAAGCGCTACGCTATCTGTTTGATTTGAAAGATCAGGATGAAGCGAATAACGATAGGAACACGCTCCAGCAAATTGGCGATGACACAAACGCAATGGGTGATCGAGCGGTTACGTCAGTTGCACCCCGACCTTGAGCTAGCCATCGAGCCAATTCGTACAAAGGGAGACCACATCACGAATGTACCATTAACTCAGATGGGAAGCGATGGTGTTTTTGTGGCAGAGATAGAGCGCGCCTTGCATGAGCGACGTATTGACGTAGCTGTGCATAGTCTGAAAGATGTGCCTACCCTGCAACCTGTAGGTTTGCGGCTGATCGTCGTTGGCCCACGCGAAGATGTGCGTGATGTGCTCGTTTCACCTATGCGGTTTGCTGTCTCAACACAGGGACTTTACCCGCTTAGCGACAATAAGCAGGATACAGCACCTCTACGCATCGGCACGTGCAGTTTACGCCGCAGCGCTCAGATACAGCACCTATGTCCAGATGCACAGATTGTACCGCTCAGAGGTAACGTAGACACGCGACTGCGCAAATTGGAGCAGGGTGAGTATGACGGCATTATGCTCGCCTGCGCTGGATTGCATCGACTGCATATGCATGAGCATCTTACTGATAAGCTCACCTATCTGCCTGTTGAAGTGATGATGCCAGCACCAGGGCAGGGTGCGCTTGCTCTGGAGGTACGCGATGAAGCGGAGATACTTAGCCTATTGGCTCATCTCAACGATGTGGGCGTACAGGCAACGACTAATGCTGAGCGCATGTTTATGCGCCGACTTGGCGCGGGCTGTTATTTGCCTGTAGCCGCTTACGCACAGATCGTCGATGATCTTCTCAGCTTACGTGGGTTAGTTATTAGCCTTGATGGTCAGCGCCGTGTCAGCGTGCAGCAGCACATGCACTGGACGCCAGCGACAAACATCGAGCATGCTGAGCAACTCGGCGTGAGGCTAGCTGAACAGGCGTTAGCTCTGGGAGCCTCTGATATTATTCAAGGGTTAGCAGCCCGAGAACAGGAGGGTCAACGTGTCTGAACAGCGCTTGGCAACCTCGGCTCTACAAGGCAAACGCGTTCTTGTCACACGCACGCGTAATCAGGCGAGCGCGTTTAGCCAAAAGCTACAAGCACTGGGAGCAATTGCTGTAGAGTTTCCTACGATTAGCATCGTTGCACCAGAGGATTGGTCACAACTCGATTCGGCCATGGAGCGGTTGTACATCTCTGCTCCTATTGGAGAAGGCCATGCGCAGGGCAAGCACGGGCAATGCCCCTACCAGTGGCTCGTGCTTACCAGCGCTAATGGGGTCACTATCTGCTTTGATCGTTTGCAAACTCTAGGTTACGATCCGCGTGCTATGCAGCATGTGCGTATTGCGACGATTGGGCCTGCCACAGCGGCGGCTTTGCAGCACTATGGTGTGAGCGCAGACCTCGTTCCAGATGACTACATTGCCGAGGGAGTCGTGCGCGCACTCGTTCACGATGCACACCAGCATGGCACATCCCTGCTGGATCAGCACATTCTGCTGGCGCGAGCTGCCGAAGCTCGCAAAGTGCTGGTCACCGAATTACAACATGCTGGTGCGCGCGTTGACGAAGTGCCTCTCTACCACACAGTAGCAGCCGCTCACGATGACGAGCGCGGACGGCACGTACTATCGCTGTTGCAACAGCAGCAGCTCGATATCTTAACGTTTACCAGTTCTTCTACGGTTCGCAACTTTGTTGCCTGGCTGAAGAGTTGCGAGCAGAACGAGCATACTTCAGCCATGAGTCTTATCGCACAGTCCACTATTGCTTGTATTGGCCCTATTACTTCACAGACAGCACATGCACTTGGTCTGCATGTAGATATCGAGGCACAAGAGTTTACGATTGACGGTCTTGTGAAGGCAATTCTTGAGCATGAGGAAGTAGAATGACAGAACAAACTTTTGCAACTCAGCATGATATAGTACAGACGGAACAGGTTCCCGCCCTTGCCAAGCCCAAGCCGAAGCAGCCACGCCAACTAGTACGTTTTACTTTTTATCAACTTGATTCTCAATGGCTACAGCTTCCTGCTGACATACGCGAACGAGGCAAGCAGCAGGTACTAAAGATCGTAGAAGACTACGGGCAACACGCTCTCATTCGTAGTTACGGCCTCTATGGTCTGCGCCGCGACTGCGATTTTATGCTGTGGCAGGCCACCTATGATATTGAGGATTTACGGGCATTGAGCAGCCAATTGCGTTGTAGCGCTATGGGATGCTATCTGCATGAGACGCATGCATTCCTGTCTATGACCAAGCGTTCTGTCTACGTCGGTAAGAATGCCCGTGGCACGCACGATCCGCGCCTCGTCATCAGTCCACATGACAAGAAGTACCTGTTTGTCTATCCCTTTGTGAAGACGCGGGCTTGGTATGCACTCCCCCTAGAGGAGCGCAAGCGCATGATGAATGAGCATATCCGCGTTGGACTGACCTATCAGTCGGTAACGATCAATACCACTTACTCCTTTGGTCTAGATGACCAGGAGTTCGTCGTCGCCTTCGAGACCGACGAGGTTGCCGATTTCCTTGATCTGGTGCAGTCTCTTCGTGAGACTGAGGCTAGCAGCTATACCTTACGCGACACGCCTATGTTCACCTGTGTCACACAGCCGCTTGACGATATTCTAGAGGCTATTGGGGCATGAGTAATCTCGCGTTGACTCGTTCGCACGTTCTGTTTCAAGAAGCACAACAACTATTGCCCGGTGGCGTGAATAGTCCTGTGCGTGCCTTTCGTGGGGTGGGAGGGACACCCGTTTTTATTGATTATGCGAAAGGCGCGTATCTCTATGACGTAGACGGCAATCGCTACCTGGATTATGTACAGTCGTGGGGACCGATGATCTTGGGTCATGCCTATCCTACGGTTGTCGAGGCGGTGGTACGGGCGAGTGAGCGTGGCTTTAGCTTTGGGGCACCAACTCAAGCCGAGAATGCACTTGCTCACATGGTTATAGAGAGCGTGCCGTCTGTCGAAATGATACGCTTTGTCAACTCGGGCACTGAGGCGACGATGAGTGCGCTGCGCCTGGCTCGTGCATATACGGGGCGCGATAAGATCATTAAGTTTAGTGGCTGTTATCATGGCCATGCCGATCTGTTACTAGTGCAGGCTGGCTCGGGTGTGGCAACGATGGGACTACCAGATAGTCCAGGAGTTCCAACTGAGACGACTAAAAATACGTTGAGCGTTGCTTATAACGATGGGGCGGGTGTAGAGCAGATTTTCCGCACCTACCCTGATGATATCGCAGCCATCATCGTCGAGCCAGTTGCAGCCAATATGGGCCTTGTACTGCCACAAGCAGGCTTTCTAGAACGGTTGCGCCATCTTACGCAACACTATGGGGCCTTGCTTATCTTCGACGAGGTGATGACGGGTTTCCGTATTGGGCTGGGTGGCGCTCAAGAGCGTATGAACATCAAGCCAGACCTTACTTGCTTTGGTAAGATTATTGGCGGTGGATTGCCCGTTGGAGCTTATGGTGGACGCCGTGATATAATGCAATTGGTGGCACCTGTGGGCGCGATGTATCAAGCAGGAACACTATCGGGTAATCCGTTGGCGATGGCCGCCGGTATTGCGACTCTCAATGAGTTACGCAAGCCAGGACAATATGCGCTCCTCGAACACAAAAGCCAAGTGCTGGCAGAGGGCATTACAAGAGCAATTCGTGATACTGGCAGTGCTGTTCGTTTGCCGCGTATAGGAGCTATGTTCTGCCTCTACTTCTGCAAAGACCCCGTTACCGACTATGTGAGTGCTAAGAAAGCAGACACGGCACGCTTTGCTCGTTTCTTCTGGCATATGTTAGAGCAGGGCATATATCTTCCACCTTCACAGTTTGAGAGTTGTTTCATTTCGCTTGCTCTCGACGATGCAATGCTTGAAGAGACTGTAAGGTGTGTTGAACGGGCGCTTCAGGAGGAGAAAAGATCATGAGCAGTTTTCCAATTGTGCGTATGCGGCGCACGCGCCAGAATGATAAGCTGCGAGGTCTTGTGCGAGAGACTCGTTTGAGCGTTGATCAGCTTGTCTATCCACTTTTTAT
Organism: Ktedonobacteraceae bacterium; assembly: GCA_019243675.1. Classification (GTDB taxonomy): domain Bacteria; phylum Chloroflexota; class Ktedonobacteria; order Ktedonobacterales; family Ktedonobacteraceae; genus JAFATZ01. Next base: position 11,536 of record JAFATZ010000417.1, read on the forward strand.
TGCAGAGGGCATAGTTGAGCCATGTAAAATCTCGGCTATGCCAGGGATGATGCAGTGGCCTATAGAGCATTTAGGTAGAGAGGCCGAGCGCATTGCTAGGTTGGGAATTCCAGCAGTGCTGCTGTTCGGCATTCCCAACGAAAAAGACGAAGTCGGGTCTCAGGCATACCATGCACAAGGCATTATCCAGCAAGCGATACGGTGCCTGAAAAGCGAGACGCCTGACACGCTGGTGATTACAGATGTTTGCCTGTGTGAATACACCAGTCATGGGCACTGCGGTGTGGTGGCCAACGGTGGAGTACAGAATGATGAAACGCTGGCGCTCCTCTCGCGGATGGCCCTTTCTCACGCCGAGGCAGGAGCAGATATCGTAGCACCCTCAGATATGATGGATGGGCGCGTGCGAGCTATTCGCCGTACGCTCGATGAGTACGGTTTGCAGCAGATACCTATTATGGCCTACTCGGCCAAGTTTGCATCAGGCTTCTACGGTCCATTCCGCGAAGCCGCCGCCTCGGTACCGCAATTCGGTGACCGCCGCAGCTATCAGATGGACCCCGCCAATGTACGCGAGGCACTACGCGAAGTAGAGCTGGACATTGCCGAAGGGGCAGATATCGTCATGGTCAAGCCTGCCCTGGCTTACCTGGATGTCATCCGCCGCGTGCGTGAACGCTGTGATCTTCCCATAGCCGCTTATAATGTCAGTGGCGAATATGCTATGATTAAAGCCGCTGCTCAACAGGGCTGGATCGACGAGCAACGCATCGTGCTGGAGGTACTTACTGGCATCAAGCGGGCAGGGGCCGATATCATCATCACCTACTTTGCCCCAGATGTGGCACAGTGGTTAAAAGCGTAACCTACGAACGTTTATATGAATAAAGCACATAGAGTTCTTGTTATCAAGAATATACATGTGGGTGAGCCAAGTAGGTGTGAATAATCCACAAAAAAAAGTTCTAATCAATTTCCTGTTACCACTCCCCTACTTGCTCCGTCTACTATGATTATAAGGCACCTCTAAGGTGCTTTAAGACTTTTCTAAGGGATTTACAGCTTCGTTGCTCAGTTCATTGTAGAGAGAGTGTCGCGTAAATGGTTGAGACAAATGTACGTAACCGCACTTATCAGCCAATTAATTCGTACGGCGTCATTGGAGATTGTCACTCAGCGGTGCTAATTGCACCCGATGGGTCTTTAGACTGGGGATGTCTCCCAGATTTTGATAGTCCGGCTATCTTCTGCCGACTGTTGGATGCGGAGCGAGGCGGGTACTTCCAGATAGCCCCTAGCGATCCCTCTATCCCAGGCTCTCAGCGCTACCTACGCGGAAGTAATGTGCTGCAAACCAGTTTCGCTAGCACTATGGGGCAGGTGGTGCTGACAGATTTCATGCCAGTAGAGACCTTAAGCGGGTGGCCTCACCGAGTCATGAATAATAACACGTGGGCAGATGAGGACGGCTCTTGCCATTGCCTAGTGCGCATCGTGGAATGCACACATGGTGAATTGCCGATAACGATGACGCTCAAGGTGAGTCCGAATTACGCAGCCGCGCCAAGTAGTGTTTCCCTCACAGCCAATCCCGTAGGGGCACTGATTGCGGGTGGGCAACAGCACGTTGGGCTGGCTGTTGTGGGAGCCATCCTGTTACCAGACTTCTGCATGCAGGTAATACAAGAGGAAGAGGTGTGGCATCCCTCTATCGTTGCACAGGTGACCTTACACGAGGGCGAGCGTCTCTGCTTCGTTCTGGGTGTGGGACAAAGTGCAGAAGCTGTCAAAACATTGGTGGAGCATGATTTGCCTAAGCGTAATTTTGACGCTGAACTTGCACACACGCTGCATTGCTGGCGCCGGTGGATTGCCAGCAGCACCTACCATGGGCCTTATGCAGATTGGGTGCAGCGTAGCGCCCTAGCATTGAAATTGATGACCTATGCTCCCAGCGGAGCTCTTGTGGCTTCTGCTACCACATCATTACCGGAAGAACTGGGCGGTATCCGTAACTGGGACTACCGCTTCACATGGTTACGCGACGCTACCTTTACACTCTACGCCCTTAATACACTCGGCTTCACTGAGGAGACGAGGGCATTTACGCACTGGCTCAGCCGTCTGCCGTATGGCAATGGCGAGGATCTGCAGATCATGTATGGCATTCGTGGTGAGCGAGATTTGCCTGAATGCGAACTTTCCCACCTGACAGGCTACTGTGATTCTCAGCCAGTGCGGGTTGGCAATGCTGCGGCAGAGCAGAAACAACTTGATGTGTTCGGCGAGGTGCTCGATTGCATCCATCTCTACCGTCGTCAGGGATGCTTTGAACGCTACGGCGAGACACTGGAAGGCCCGTTGTGGGAGATGATGCGCACGTTAGTAGACCATGTGTGTACGCATTGGCATGAACTAGACAATGGCATCTGGGAGGTGCGTGGAGGTCCACGTCATTTCGTTTACTCGAAGGTGATGTGCTGGGTTGCTCTGGATCGCGGTATCCGTGCCGCTCAAGAACTGAACCTAGAGGCCGACCTTGCACGTTGGACGCAGGTACGAGACCAGATTCGTACTGATGTCTTGTCGCATGGCTATAACACAAGCATTGGGGCATTTACACAATCCTATGAGGGTACTGCCCTGGATGCCTCAAATTTGTTGTTGCCTTTGGTCGGTTTCATCCCGCCAGATGACCCACGTATGCGTTCAACGGTTGACCGTATTATCGAGAAAATTACTGATGAGAATGGCTTTGTCTACCGTTATCTTTCCGATGACGGACTAGAGGGGTCAGAGGGCACTTTCGCCATATGCACCTTCTGGCTTGTTGATAATCTGGCAATGCAGGGCCGTGTTATGGAGGCACGTTCGTTGTTTGAACGTCTCTTACAATACGCCGGTCGCCTAGGGCTATTCTCCGAAGAGATCGACACACGCAACAACACGGCGCTGGGCAACTATCCACAAGCCTATACACACCTTGCACTTATTAATAGCGCTATCAACCTGCAGAGGGCTGAGATGCGCCTAGCTGAGCATCATACTGACCCTGTCGTTGCGGCAATTCGGCTGCAAAAGTGAGAAAGGCAATATGCAACCAAATTTTGCCAGCTTTCGAGATGACAAAATTTGGTTGCATATCAAGGAGTCTTGTGTCGTCGTCCGTCCGTTATCCCAGCGCAAGCTTGAAGCCACATAAAGAGGAGAGCCTGGCAAGTGGGCATCTGTGGATTTTCTCTGGTGCGTTGCAACAGCAGCCTCATTGGATAGACACAGGTGGCCTTGTTGATGTAAAATCGTCTACAGGTCAATTTGTCGCTCGCGGCTACTACAACCCACACACCGACATCGCCATTCGCATCCTCACGCGCAATGTAGAAGAGGATATTGATAATGCGTTTCTGCAACGACGCATTAGCAGTGCAATGGCGTTACGGCTTGCATTCGATGTAGCACAAACAAACGCCTATCGCCTGATTCATGCAGAGGGTGATGGTCTACCCGGCTTGATCGTGGACCGTTATGCTGATGTGCTCGTTGCTCAGATACATACTGCTGGTATGGAGCGCCTACGCCCATTGCTGGTTGAGGTATTGATGCAAGAGACAAGGGCGTGTGGTCTGCTTTTGCGTAACGATAGTCAAGCGCGCCGTCGTGAAGGTTTACAGGTAGAGGAGCCGCTGGTTGTGGCTGGCGACGTTCCCACACAGGTAAGCATTCGTGAAAATGGAATACAGTTCTTGGTTGACCCCTGGCAGGGTCAAAAAACTGGCTTTTTTCTCGACCAACGCGACAAGCGTGCGGCACTGCGTAAATATGTATCAGGCAAGCGCGTCCTAAACTGCTTCAGTTACACGGGCGGTTTCTCGGTCTATGCCGCACTGGTCAGTCAGGATACCCACGTCACGAGCGTAGATGTTTCGGCTTCCGCCATAGAGACTGCGCAGCGCATCTTTACCTTGAACGGCCTTGATCCCAAACTGCATAGCTTTCTCACTGCCGATGTGTTCGAGTATCTGGAGGCGGCACACCAGAGCGGAGCCTTGTTCAATGTTGTTATACTGGACCCGCCCGCGTTCGCTAAGACACAAAGCGCCCGCACACAGGCGCTCAAGGCCTACCGACGGCTCAACAGCCTCGCTATGCAAGTACTACAGCCCGGTGGTATTCTGCTCTCCTGCTCTTGCTCCGGCGTTGTTGGGCTGGATGACGTGCTTGGGGTGCTGGCGCAGAGCGCGCAACGCCTCTCGCGCTCTATACAACTGCTTGAACTGTACACACATGCTCTTGATCATCCGATCAATATAGCGATGCCTGAGACGGGGTATTTGAAGGCCGTCTTCTGTAGAGTGGGTGGCTGATCTATAGTTATCTAAAATATCGCATCTTTGTACATTTTCCTGTATAATTTTGGGGTAATAGCCGTCTCTTCAGTGGTATGTGTCGTACCGCAAGACAGAAATGTTGAGTTTAAAACACACTTTGTCGTGTTACTTAAGGGTTAAATCTATAACGATGGTCGGAGGAATAATATCTTTTGCAAGTAACAGCCCACACAGTCTACCTTGCGCTGGGTTCTAATCTGGGAGATCGGCGTAACAATCTTACTACCGCGCTACAACGCCTACGCGAGGTAATAGAACTTCAGAGCATCTCTTCTGTCTATGAAACAGAACCTGTGGGATATCTCGATCAACCACACTTTCTCAACATGGCATGTTGCGGTAAAACTTGGCTTACCGCCGAAGAACTTTTACAGTATGTTAAATCAATAGAAGTAGCGCTTGGGCGAAAACCATCATTTCGTAATGCTCCACGCGCTATTGATATTGATATCCTTCTCTACGATGATCTTCGCTTACAACAAGAACACTTGACTATCCCTCATCCCCGTATGGCCGAACGCGCATTTGTACTGATTCCCTTGGTGGAAATCTCACCGCATGTTGTTGACCCTGTAAGTGGACACACAGCCGAAGAGCTACTGTGCTACCTCTCACAGCAAGGCGTCAAGAAGATTGTTTAATACACTTAACAAAACTTGTGTTATCATGTTATAATGCGCGCATATAGAATTTTATTTTTCTGGCTATGAGTAGCACTTACCCATAGCCACCTTGTCAATAGGGAGCGCTTGTGGAAGGAGTACTACTGGACTCAGCGCAGTTAGCAAGAACTGCTGTAGATATTGCGTCAGATAAAAAAGCCTCGGATATCCTGCTACTTGATGTCCGGGATGTCACTACTATCGGTGACTACTTCGTCATTTGTAGTGGCAGCAACCCGCGACAGATACAGGCTATTGCAGACGCAATCGACAAAGAATTAGCGAAACAGGGAGCCAAGGTGTTTCACCGCGAGGGTATCGCCGAGACTGGCTGGGTTTTGCTCGATTTCAGCGATGTCATCGTACATATCTTCGCGCCAAAGGAACGGGAATACTATCGACTTGAACGTTTGTGGAATGAAGCCAAAGCGGTAGTATATGAACAATAACGTAGAGAAAAAAGGTGACAATGATGACTTTTTTTCGTAATCGTATGTTTCTTGAAGGTATTGCGCTAGGTGGCGTGTGTGGAATTATTATCGGGTCTATCATCGCCATTATATTCGGGGAGAGTAGCATAGAAGTGATACGGCGGATAGTAAATGAGAGATTTCCACATACTCATACGGTGCCATTTAAATATCTATCCCAATAGGATTTCCAGCAAAGAGAAAACGAACTTCAGTCATACGTAGAGGTCTGATAAATCTCGCCCAAAGGGGGGCAGAGAGGGGATTAAGTTCCTCATAACTTCCACCCCCAGGGCGTGATATATCATATTGCTGCGCCATTGCAAAAAGTGTCAGAGAGGTGGTTACGTGCGGTTTTTGGTAAGTATATGTATGGTTTTTCTCGTTTCTAGCGTAACCACTCCTGACATATCAGCAAGCGCCAAACACAACTGCGCATTTTCCAAGTCGCCTGCAGTAGCGGGTCCACTTATACAACCAGCAGCTTTGCACGGTCAACTCTTCATCAATGAGGTTCTCCTGTATCCCATTTCTAGATGGAACTGTGCAGAAACTGCTACCTATTCGACAACAATGGATATGTGGGTCGAAATTTACAATTCACAGAATGTGCCATTTGACCTCTACGCGGTCCACAGCCGTCTTGATAGCGGTCCTTCAACCAATCCTTTCTTCTTGCCGTTGGGTACTGCTATTGCTCCACATAATTTTCTGGTTGTTTTTCTACACATGTTGCCTCAGCACATGCTATCTAAGATGACCGAACTGCGGCTTCTTATTGATGGCATAGTGATCGACAAGGTAACTGTACCGCCACTCTCTGGAGATGAAGCATACGCTCGCGTCCCCGATGGCTCTCCCAACTGGCAGATTACGAATAGTCCAACTATCGATGCAAGCAATAATAATGCTCAGTCTTCAGTACAGACGACGTCTACACCAGGTATCCGTCAGGGCAGCGGAAATAATAGTAACAGCAATGGAGGTATAGATAACACAAGTCATACACAAGAGGTAGATGGAGTCCAACCAGCGTGGAATACACTACAATCTCCTTCGACCCCCTCACCTGCAGCAAACATAACTCAGCACAAACAAACTTCTGGAGTATCAGCACAAACAGATAACAACACGGGACTTCTCCAAAAAGCACTGTTCACTGCATTAGCGATTGCTTTGGCATTGACGCTGTTAGCGATTCTTAGACGAGCATGGTGAACCCATGTAGGGACAGAGCACACGACCTATGACGCAGGCGACTGCAAAAGTCCGTCGGTCCTCTCTCAGAGCAGCTTAAACGTCTGGCCTGTTGTGTATACCATTGCCTTGCCAGCATGATAAAGAGTCACCGCTCCTTGTCCGTAGACGCGCCAGCCTATCTTTTTGCCGCCTTCAGCATCATCAAGCATGCCTGTGTATTCATCGATGCCCAGCAAGACAATATGCGCATAGGAGCCTAATTTATCATACCCAAGCCGTTGCGCCCAGTCTTTGCCGAAGGTGTTGTGATGCGGCAAAACGCAGGTGTTGGAGACGAGTCCTAGACCCTCTGCCATTTGTCGCTTGCCCGGATCATAGTAGTATTGACATAACACCATGGCTCCCGCACTACTGCCAGCAATGACTGCGCCTGATGCGTAGGCGGCTAACATCGCTTGCCAGCTCGTGCTGCCTTTCAGCGTCTCGTTGAGATAGCCAGTAAAGCCGCCCAGAAGATAAATGAGATGCGACTGGCGTAGCTTGTGCGCGATTGCACTATCATTAGCCGCAGTTTTATCGATAAGAGGAAGCGCTTCAACATTATGCGCCCCTAAGCTCTGAAACCAGCGAACACCATTATTTCCAGCGCGCTTATCATTGTTATCAGGAGCGGCGGCTGTAGGAATGATGCTAATGGAAGCATCAACTCCGCCAGCAAGTTCTAGAGCGCGGCGGTCTGCATGCGCCATCTGCCCCCCGAATTCCGCACCACCTTCAAGAAGGATATGTGCTGCCATCTTTGCCTTCGTATTTCTTCATGGTACAATTCGTCTACAAGTTGGCTCTACGTGTCACTCAGCACTAAATAGTTTACCACACCTTTTTAGAAGTAAAGGTCAAGGCAACCGCAAGGCACGTAGCGATCCCTTGTGGTCGCCTTGCAAAATTGGGAGGATTGTGAGCACAGAAACCTTTATCGTTACGTCAAACCCTGAATTTTCACAAGCAGCACTCGCAGAATTGAGACACATCGACAAACGGCTTACCCCTATTGAACATCTAGCGCCAGGTATTACCCTTTGCGATGCGTCCGATTTCTCATTACTGGCTTATCAAGCGGCTAGAACACATCCCACATTTGTACGTCATCTCGCCCCAGTACAAGCTGTAGTACATATTACTAATGAGGAGCAAGACATAGGACGCATAGCTATAACTGCCGCAGCATTGCCGACATTCACACAATTGGAACGAGGTATACAGTTTGCAGTGCAGTCACGCTTCGTGTCCACAGACGGTAACCAAGTAGAGAGATCGTACAGTAGTGGTCAGTTAAATCAGCTTCTCGCAGAGGCTTTCACGGCCGAAACCAACGCTGTAGAATCTGTCAAGAAACCTCGCATAATTGTTTCTCTACTTTGCACAGCACAGACATGCTATCTTGGCATCTCCAGTGCCGAGGAAAATCTTAGCAGTTGGCCTGGTGGCGCAAGGCGTTTTGCAAACACGCCCGAGCAGATCAGCCGTGCCGAGTTCAAACTTCTAGAGGCTCTGGAAGTATTTGATCTCTCCCTTCCCCCCAAGGGAAGCGCACTTGATCTAGGTGCTGCGCCGGGTGGTTGGACGCGCCTTTTTTTAGAGGCACGGATGAATGTCATAGCTGTGGATCCCGCTCGTCTTGATGCACGACTGGCGGGGAACAAACACCTTGAGCATTACTTTGGTTATGCCGAGAGTTACCTTGAGGAAGCTGTCAGGAGGCATAAGCACTTTGACGTAATTGCCAACGACATGCGTATGGACGCTCGTGACGCAGCTCGTCTTTTAGTACTTGCATCCCATTGTTTACATAACGATGGCGTTGTTATCAGTATATTCAAATTGCCACATGCAACACGTGAAATCAATCCATTGGCGATCCTCAGAGATGCCATAGCCATACTTAACACAAGCTATAGCATTGTACAAGCTCGTCAACTCTTTCATAATCGCCAAGAAGTTACCGTCGTTGCTGCCCAATGCAAAAAAACAAGAATGAGCAAAGAAAAGCAGTTCTGATATCCAGAACTGCTTTTCTTTGCTTCAAGCGATTACCTCAATTTTGCCGACCTGCCGAGCGGGTACCCCAGCGGGTGCTGGACTGCTGGCTACGCTCACTGCTTGCTTGCTACACGTCGTTCGATCATTAGTGGCGCTCGGCTACACGTGTTACCACGCTTGCACCTGCGCTCTATCCACCAGGTCGTCTGCCTGGGATCTTCTGCAGTTTCC
>JAFATZ010000072.1 GCA_019243675.1 Ktedonobacteraceae bacterium
TGATGCGCGTCTATACCGACAAAGTAACCATCTTTGAAGAGAGCGACATCCAGTTCCTCTCCGTCCTGGCAAGTTTGGCCGCTCTTGCCATCGACAATGCACACCTTTACGAAAATCTGAAGAACTCCTTCAATGGCATCATGGACGCGTTGTGGGGGGTAAACGTCTCTTTGTAGGGAGATGATTGGTCATATCCAATAGTATGGAGATACGTCACCTTCGCTATTTTGTGGCAGTGGCCTATGAGCGACACTTTACCCGTGCCGCCGAGAGCCTCCTTATTGCTCAACCAGCACTCTCACAACAAATTCAAGCGTTGGAACGTGAACTTGGAGTCACGCTCTTTGAACGAACTAGTCGTCAGGTGCGACTTACTCCTGCGGGAGAGGCACTGCTGGTGCATGCGGAAGGGATTCTGGCCGAAGCCGAGCAGGCATATGTCAAGATGCAAGCATTTGCAGGAGTGGCACGAGGACGCGTTAAGCTCGGTCTTTTACAATCACTGGGTGCATACCGACTGTCATCACTATTAGCGCGATTTCATGCACAGCATCAAGAAATCGAGATGGTATTGCACGAGGATGTCACTGAGCAGTTGGTGGAACAGGTGAAGGTGGGGCAACTTGATGTGGCATTGATACATGTTATTGATGATATCTTTCCACTGAATATACCAGATTCACAGATGATCACGGAATCTATCGCAAAGGAGCAAGTGCTGTTGGTGGTTGCTCCTAATCATCCTTTGGCTCATCAACCGCACGTTTCTGCGAAAGAGCTTGAGCATGAGCCATTTATCCTTTTTAAGCCCGGATCAGGTCTGCGACAGGTTATGGTCCACCTGAGTCTGATAGGAGATTTCACCCCCCACATCCTCTTTGAAAGTGGCGACATCGGGACCGTTCGTGCGTTAACGGCTGAAGGGTTAGGCATGTCTGTTCTGCCTCAATCGGTGGTCGAAGCTCCTGGCAAAGAGGTCGCCAAGGTCAACCTCTTTCCACTTCTTCCTTGCCGAAAGGTCGTCGTTGTATGGCATCAGCGCATTGCTCATTCTCCCGCAGCAACAGCTTTTTTAACATTCCTTCGTAAAGATATTGACCGCCAGCCTTGGAAAAAGATGCAATAAACCACGACCTTTCAACGCGTGAAACAGGCAATGGACTCGTTTGCGTCCGAACGTGCTTAAGGAATGTTACGCAGGACAATTCAGCGGCCCAGAGGCGACGTGACAGATTTGATTCTCAAGGGACACTTATCTGTTGCTGGGGTATTATCGTCTGCTAAGACATACTGCTTCCACTCGTAGTTTGAAGAGTCACCATAACTTCCCATATCGGGATGTGTTTCCATATTATCCCAGGCAGTCAGGCGACTACGTATAATTCTGCGTGCCTCTGTGCCAGCAGGAGTTCCTCCTTCAATGTCATTAAAGACCCTACGCGGCTGATATAACACAATCATACCAGGGCCAAGATTTCTACTTCTGCGCATTCTATATGAAGGAGCTGCAAGAAAGACAAAGGCAGGGATTCCAGCAAAAGCAAATTCCCACTGTGGATCAAAAAGGTCAGAGGGAAGTTGTTTTGGCCACGGATGAGGGTCGTTCTCATGAAGGAACTGAAGCAGATTCCAAAACTTCGCCTGATAGTGGTCATGACCATATGGATGCTCATCTGGCTGAAAGAAGATAGCGAAGATATAGCGTTTCTTTGGGTGAGTAGCAGAGAGAGAGAGAAACGCAGAAAGCGTTTGCGGTAGATGTGAATAATCATCTCTATCAACATAGGTAAGCAAAAGCTCCCCCTGTCTCTCTGCTGCAGTTCCAAAATAACAAGGATAGGCTTTATTCATCAGATTCAGACGAAAGATTTCAAAGCATATGGGTAACCAATCGGGGACTTGTATTGACTCTTCCCGAGCATCTCGAAACAGAATTCGGTTTTTCATATCGTCGACACTCATTGTCGTTTTCCTCTTTTTCTGCCCTTAATCAGCATTTCAGGCCAATTCCGTCTCTTTGAGGGTACAATAGTGGAAATGGCCTGAAATAGCGAATCTCTAGAACATTTTGTTAAATTCAAGCATCAACTCATCGGAGATGATGGGTTGGTGATAAGTACACTCGCCCGACAACACCGTTGAGCCATGAAGCCGCTGGCTAGGAACAAGCGTGATATCTCCTGGCTCAAAGACAAACGAGGAGTCAAGAGCGTTCCAAAAATGCATGACTCCCGCTTCAATGACAAGTAGCCGGTGCGCATCATGGATATGGGTAGTAGAACACTCAGATGCTTGTTCTACAAATGTGTCCAAGGGTAGCTGCATATTCTCCGATTGAATTTTTTCGTAAATGCGTCTTCCTTTCTCCTGGTAAAGTTTCGCCTGATCTACCCAGATTACTTGTGCGATAAGATCTTGCTCAGCAATCTCATGTAGGAGCTTAAACTCATCAAATCCTTGAACAATATCCTGACATCTGGCGTTACCATACTTGACAATCGTGGGCGTAATCAATGAATCGAAGGCTGCCACGGCATAATCTTGCCCATATTTTTCCTGTTGACCAAAGTACTTCGTATCAATATCACTACCAAAGATTTCCTGAAGCATCTGCTTATGCTGGCTTGCCAGAGCTTTAGAGCGAAGCTCTTGATAGAAGAGAGCACCCAGGTAGCGGAAGAACTTTAAGGGATCCCTGGCAACATAATGAGCATAATTAGCAAGTGCCAGAGATGAAGTTAGGTAATACTGCCAGTAAGTATGAGGCTGATCGTGCAGTTTGCGGCTTCTTACCATGCTCTGAAGATCTGCAATTCGTCCGTCTTCAGAGGATCGCATAGTATAGCCATTTCTCTCTAGGAAACTGAAAAGTTCATAGTGGACAGCGCTATAGTTTCCTTGTGCGCTATGCATCATAGCGGGAACACCCGATAAAGACGAGGCGAGCAACTGAATCAGAAATGTTGTCGCAGATACTTGGCGATTTACCCGCGACAGAATAGTGTCGACTACCGAATTGCGCGAGGAGCAATACTCTTGGAATACTGAAGAGAAGTAGTCTTTCAGATCATCCGCTGATACTAACTTTGTGCAAACAGCTCTCTCTTCCAAGAAATGGAACAGGTGTGTTTCAAGCGTAGAGCGAACCATTTCACCAAGCACTCTATTATCGCGAGAATAAAAGTGCTCAAACTCACGCCAAGCTGACTCATTTTCACTGAGCGGCAAGAGCACCATATCCGTATCGTTAATATTCAAAAGCATACGGTGCCCTATGAGACTGCTCAATCCAAGTACTTCTTCCTCCTTCAGAATTCCTCGATAATCAAGAAATTCAAGGTCTTCAGGACGTACAGGACGGCGGCAGGGATTCTCATTCAAGACCAATTCCTGATCACTGGCACTGCGAAAAGGCGGATTGGAAGCATAAAGAGTTAATAACTCTTGTGCCTCATTCAGGCTCATTGCCGATGGCAATTGTGGGTTAGATGTTCGAGCAGTGGTATTCATACCAACCTCCGTACTCACTTCATGGACGTAAACAACTAACAATTAGATTTTCCTTACCCGTCTCCTAATAACACGCTTCAGCCGTAAGTAAGTATAATAGCTTTAATATATTTATTACCATAGACTAGCGGCGGGTTTTCTTATAGAGTAGAAGATGAAGATGCTATACACAGAAGGATGACATCAGTTAGAGAATCTCATCATCTATCTTTTTTCATCTATATATTTCACTTATGAAATTAATCGCTTCTGAATATTGGACATTCTTACTTTTACCATGTAATAATACATATGTGATGCTGTGGATTCATTAGGCACTGAAGCCTACAGTCTCATGCGATTAACGGATACAAATGCATATCACGCAGCTAAGTGAGGGAATGAACAGGTTTCTATGGAGAAGCGCATTCTAATTGCTGATACTCGTAATGTCTTTCGTGCAGGATTACGAACTATCTTTCTTGACAACTCTGAAGTCGTACACGTAGATGAGGCTGTTACCAACGAAGAACTGAGGCAGCAGATAAAAACCCGCAAGCCAGACTTCATCGTCACCCACCAATCGCTGATCAAAGGTATAAACGAAATGAAATTACTCGCTCCGCATACATTTATTATTTTGGCAGCCGAGCCAAACAAAAATATGCTGTTCACTGCATATTCATATGGTGCAAGAGGTTACCTTTCGGAAAATACCCTACCTTCGCTCTTGCTGACAGCATGTACTCTACCTCTGGGGGATTTTCTACTTGAACCTGCGTTTACCTCCTGGATACTAAATTACACATGTAGTGACATTCTTCCAGTAAATAATAGTACTGCATTATTGACTCAGCGCGAACGTGAAATATTTCAACTTTTACATAAAGGGTTAACCAATTGTTCCATTGCTGACCAACTAACTATTTCTGAAGCCACAGTCAAAACTCACATAGCCAGTATCTTTCGCAAGTTGGATATAAAGCGACGACCATCAGGAAAGTCAGCTCTCATTAGTTAAGAACAATATGACTTCTATTTCGGCTCTTTACATTTATCCCATCAAATCATGCGCAGGAATTGCACAATCTCAGCTTTGTCTCACTGCTTGTGGCCCCCAAGGCGACCGAGATTTTATGCTCGTCAACAAGCAGGGAAAATTTCTTTCACAGCGAGAATTCCCGCAGTTGGCGCTTGTACAGCCATACGTTAATGGTAAGTTGCTAACACTCAAAGCACCTCGCATGCCAGAACTGACTATTGATATCTACTTCATTGGCAAGGCTTCTCGTGTTTCCATCTGGAACGATGTTTGCAATGCTGTTGATCAAAGCGATGCTGCTGCACAGTGGTTTAGCACATATCTTCGCACTGACTGCCGACTTGTAAGAATGGCAGAGGGTTGTATCCGCTTTGTAGATCCTCAATATGCGCAGAGGCCTACAGATCAGGTAAGCTTCGTTGATGGCTACCCCCTTTTGTTAGTATCCAAGGATTCTGTTAATGATCTCAATAAGAGGTTGCTGACTCCTATATCAGTGATGCGCTTTCGTCCGAATGTGGTTATTACAGGCTCACTAGCCTACGCTGAGGATAGCTGGAAGCACATTCGTCTAGGCAAAGTTGACCTCGACATTGCGAAGCCATGTGGGCGTTGTGTGATCGTTAATGTTAATCCCAGCACTGCTAGCACTTCGAAAGAACCTCTAAAAACTCTCACAAGTTATCGTCTGCGTAACGGCAAAGCGATTTTTGGTCAAAACCTGATTCATCGTACTAATGGGCAATTGCATCTTGGAGACTCACTTGAAGTATTGGCCCAAGAGAAGATTGGCTAAGACAAATTGTCCGCTTAGGTTTTTAGAAAGCAAAAAGAGAATGAACATGAATACTATGATGGATCGTTCATCTATCTCTGTCCTCTCCGTTGGGCATCTCTGTATTGATTTATGTCAAGGGGCTATTCCAGCATTGCTCCCAGTCCTGCTCGTCCAACGCCACCTCTCATATACAGCAGCCGGAGGCCTGATCCTAGCAACAAACCTCGCGTCTTCAGTCATCCAGCCGATATTCGGACGATTTGCAGACCGCTTTTCCATCCCGTGGTTGCTACCCGCCGGTTTGCTTCTGGCTGGTATTGGACTTGGCCTCGCGGGTTTCATGCCAAATTATTGGTTAATCGCACTTTCAGTAGCCCTCTCAGGGATTGGTATTGCAGCATTTCATCCAGAAGCTGCACGTCTCATGCACAAAGCAGCCGGAGCCAAAAAAACGACGGGCATGAGTATCTTCGCTAATGGAGGTGAGGTCGGCTTTGCGCTCGGTCCCCTCGTAACGAGCGCGTTCTTGATTATGTTGGGACTAGCAGGTACTGCGCTATTCATTGTGCCGATGGCTATCGTTTCACTCGTGCTTATCGGCTTCTTTCAACGTTTCTCATTGTACCGCAGCGAAGGGAAACAGTTGAGAAACACAGGATATACTGATTCCTGGGGGCCATTTGTACGTCTTACCGCTACAGTCATATGCCGTTCGATGATCTTTTATGGACTCAATACTTTTTTGCCCCTCTATTGGATCATCGTCTTGCGTCAGTCGAATACAGCAGGAGACGTTGCACTCAGTATGCTCCTAGCAGTAGGCATCATCGGAACATTTATTGGGGGAAGAGCTGCTGACCGATATGGTCGTCGTATTGTTGTACTTATTGGGCTTGGTGCTCTAGCTCCATTAATTCTTGCATTTGTAATACTCAGTGTAATGAATATCGCTATTGCGTTCATATTGCTTATCCCACTTGGCCTTGCCCTTTTTGCACCTTTTAGTGTTATGGTCGTTATGGGACAGGAATATGTGCCAAATTATGTGGGAACGGCATCAGGCGTGGCCCTTGGATTAGCGGTAACCACTGGAGGAATCGCCGCTCCAATATTTGGGCATATTGCTGATCTCTACGGGATTCACACAGCCCTGCTTAGCTTAGCCTGCTTACCACTGGTTGCAACTGGACTTGCCCTAACTTTACCCCAACCACCAATACCTCTTATCGCAAAGAAATAGGTTTCTCACAAAGAAGCTTACAGATTAAGCGGTCTGTTATCATGCCCTATTGAGCAGGTCTCTACACCGCAGTATTCGTCAAATACGGCGATGTGAATGTTGTATACTCACCTGCACGTTTTCCTGGCACTGGGAAGAGGCGGGCCGAGAGGGGCTTCTGCAAGTGCAGTGCTAACGTGGCGACATCTAACAAAATGGGTACGATTGTTTCTGCCGTACTCTCCCCAGGCAACGGTATGGTATCCAGTCCAGTTCCACACATAGCGGAGTAGAGCAGGAGTTGTTGCACATGCACTCGCCTTTCTTGCCAACGTTGCGCCAGCAGAGCATCTTCGAGCACGGGGAGCATTAAGCCACAGTAGCCGCAAGTAGGCAGGGCTGTGCTTTTGAGCGCACTTGTAAGCGCTGCGGCAACCGACAATGTACCGTAGGAGCCGAGAGGTCCATAGCCACACAGTTCTATGGCCGAGGCAATGCTATCGGCACCCATTGGAGCGGGTGAGAGGTCGATGCCTCCGAAGAGCAGAGCATGTTCCTGAGCCAGTGCCAGTGCTATCTCTACAACAGGCTGTGCATAGGCTATTAACCCCTCTCTTACCCACTGCGTAACAGACGCGAGATCGAGCGCTTGCCCAGACTCGGTGATATGAGCACGTAATGACTCCGTTACAATACTTGCCCCTTGTAGACCGAGTGAGAGACTGGCCGGACCAGCATGGTAGGCAGCGGGAAAGAAGGGATTGCCTGCCGCGACACAGGCCAGCATGGCGAAGCGGAAATTGCCCAATCCTTCCTGCGTTTCTTGTGCCAGACGTTGTATGATCTGCGCTGTTGGCAGGATCGCCTCTGCGCGTAAGCCGTGCTCTAGCGTAGCAAGCTGCACGGTGGCATTGAGCGCTCTGTTAGAGAGCAACAGGTCGGGCACTAAGTGCAGGCGCTGCAGGGGAAAGTCAGGGCGTGCCGCCTGCGCCGTCCCTAATGAGCAGAAGGCTAATCCTGCATCATCCAGTATCTTCTGCAGATCTTGCGCATAGCTATCTATAGCCGCAGATGACCAGTCAGCCAAATCGTCGAAGACAGGTCGCGTGGAGAGTCGTACTGTTTGCACCTCGTAGCCGATATCGCTATAGCGCGTGCTAGCCCGTGTGAGTACAGCACTTGCGCGTTGAATGGCAGCGTCCGACAAAGGATGTGCATCTGCGAGGCCGAGTGTGATAGTGCGAATGGGTGAATTGGGCATAATCTCTCTTCCTTTCGTTTTCCTGACACAAGTTAAAGGTCATAGCATATTGCATAAAGCTCTACAACTGTGCTATACTTCTTGCAAAATCGGATGGAAGGGAAGGCCATGAAAACATGTCCTCACAGATACCACAGCCGTATGACACGACCCTGAAGACCTGGGTAGAAGAGCAACCGCAGGAGATCCTGCCGGAACTACTCCCAGGAGCAGTCTACCAACAAACGCTCAACGTTGAGATCTTCAGACCACCATTGCGTACCGACAAAGTGTTCAGCATCAAGTACCTAGGGCAAGACCATATTTTGCACATCGAGTTCGAATCGGGAGCAGACAATAATATGGATTCGCGCTTGCTGGTCTATCATGCTATACTCTATCATAAGTACCAGTTACCCGTGATCTCGCTCATTATCTACCCATTCCGTGTCAAGATGGCCGAGTCACCTCTACGCGAGATAAGTGGCAAAGAGGCACTAGTCACGTTTCACTATCGCGTCTTACCGCTATTCACGCTGGACGCCGAGCGGTATATACGCGAGCATATTGCATATATGTACCCAATGTTACCAACGATGAAAGGTGCTAATCGCGAACTTATCAAGCAAGCTATGGACGAATTGGCACAGTTGTACCGAGATGACGAAGTTACTTTGTCACAACAGTTTCTTTGGATGGAACTCTTGTTAGATCGAACGGACACCGTACCGATACAGGAAAAGGATGAAATACGGAGGCAATTGAGTATGTATGATCCACTGTGGGAAGAAAACTCACGCGTACAGAAAGATAGGGCTGAGAGCAAAGCTGAAGGCAAACTAGAAGGAGAAATACATGGGTCTCAAACCATTGTACTAGACCTGGTGAAGGCACGCTTTCCCACCCTGGCAGAAGAGGCGCAGCATCACATCGTACAGATCAAGACAGTAGAGACGCTCAGGCTGCTCGCCAAACAGCTTGTAACCGCTCCCGACGAGGCTACAGCACGCTGGGTGCTCAGCATCTCCGCTGCCTAATCTTGTACTTGTTATAGGTACGTCGGTGATGGGCAAATAACACTGCTATTGCAAGCGACAAGGTAGATGGACGCATTTATAAAGCGCGATGACGTAACTCGCCAAAGAGATACGGAGGCGATTAAGTATGTATGATCCACTCTGGGAAGAGCATCCCAAGATACAAAGCATTCGGGCTGAAAGCGAAGCTGAAGGCAAACTAGAAGGGTACCTAGAGGGACAACTAGAGGCGTATCAGACCCTTGTACTAGACCTAGTGAAGGCACGCTTTCCCACCCTGGCAGAAGAGGCGCAGCATCACATCGTACAGATCAAGACGGTAGATTTGCTCAGGCTGCTCGCTAAACAGCTTGTAATGGCTCCCGACGAGGCAATGGCACGCTGGGTGCTCAGTACCTATGCTGGCAAACCTGGTACTTCTTAATAGGTTCGCTGGGTGATGGCGAATAGCAGGGCTGTTGCAAGTGGCACAACAATTGTTGGTTGCTGCAGCTCAACATAGCAACAGAGTCATGCCATCAGACGAACTGGACAGTTGTATCGAGACGACGAGGTCACTCTGTCACAACAATGAATAATGTTGAGGTAGCTCTCAGATAACACACATTTTAGTAACTATTCAGAAAGGTCAGGAAAAAGCGGGAAGAACGGGATGACCTGAAAAAGTGTGATTGAGTGCATAGAACAGCTCAATTCCTTGTTTGCGTAAGGTCGACAGATAGCTGCGGATGCGACAAAACGCGGCA